>DATADQ010000175.1:0-16363 GCA_036258455.1 Nitrososphaeraceae archaeon
TCTTTGTCTGATACTGATTTGGCTTTATTATCGCCTTTAGTATCTTCTTTGTCTAATAGTGGTAATAGTGGCTTGGCCTTAGTACCTTCTTCATCAGATACTACTTTGGCCTTAGTATCGGCTTTAGTAACCTCTTTGTCTGATAGTGGTTTGGCTTTAGAATCTTCTTTGTCTAATAGTGGTTTGGCTTTAGTACCTTCTTCGTCTAATAGTGGTTTGGCTTTAGTACTTTCTTCATCGGATACTACTTTGACTTCGGTATCGGTATCAGTAGCTGCATCATCGCTTAACTTGTAGGTTATAGATGGTTTGTCCTCCTCCTCTTTGTCTAATAGTGGTTTGGCCTTAGTATCTTCTTTGTCTGATAGTGGTTTGGCTTTAGTAACCTCTTTGTCTGATAGTGGTTTGGCTTTAGTAACCTCTTTGTCTAATAGTGGTTTGGCCTTAGTACCTTCTTCATCGGATACTACTTTGGCCTTAGTATCGGCTTTAGTAACCTCTTTGTCTAAAAGTGGTTTGGCCTTAGAATCTTCTTTGTCTAATAGTGGTTTGGCTTTAGTACCTTCTTCATCGGATACTACTTTGACTTCAGTATCGGTATCAGTAGCTGCATCATCGCTTAACTTGTAGGTTATAGATGGTTTGCCCTCCTCCTCTTTGTCTGATAGTGGATTGGCCTTAGTATCTTCTTTGTCTAATAGCGGTAATAGTGGCTTGGCCTTAGTACCTTCTTCATCAGATACTACTTTGGCCTTAGTATCGGCTTTAGTAACCTCTTTGTCTGATAGTGGTTTGGCTTTAATATCTTCTTTGTCTAATAGTGGTAATAGTGGCTTGGCCTTAGAATCTTCTTCATCAGATACTACTTTGGCCTTAGTATCGGTATCAGTAGCTGCATAAGCGCTAAATTCGTAGGTAATAGATGGTTTGTCCTCCTCCTCTTTGTCTGATAGTGGTTTGGCCTTAGTATCGGTAACTATATTATCACTGATGCGTTCAATTATTTTCTCCTTTATCGTTTTGGATATACTAAAATGATCTAGTATTGCCCCCTCATTGGTAAAGAATTCACCATTTAATTTATTATCAGAAAAATGCATATTCAAAATACCAAATTTTGAATCCTGCTGATATGCCGTGAATGAAGTCTTACCTGACACACTATGTAGGTTTACACCACCAGTTCCTACTATTGTGAAAATTGCACCGTTGGGATTTTTGTAATCATTGGAATTTGTACTTGTGACAATTGGATCTGATGGTTTACTAGGATTGTAATTCAATGGAAAGGTTCTTTGGTAATTGTGGTTATGACCCTGTAATACAAGGTCTACTCCATACTGATCAAATAACGGATGGTATGGATCTCTAAACGAAGTTGAAGGTGCAGAAGCAGACGGAGATGTATATATTGGTCTGTGTAAACTAACAATTATCCATTTAATGTCAGGATTGTTTGCGGCCTTTCTAAGATCGTTTAATACAAAATTATATTGATCAGAACCTGATTTGGGCTCTTCTTCTGATGCCATGGTCAACACATGAACGTTATTAATATCAAATGAATAGAACTGTTTTGAAAGTCCAAAATGATCCAGATAAGAATTAAGCATGCTTTCGCTTTCGGTTTCATGATTTCCAAAATTTATTTTTGTAATAGATTGCACTGGTTTTATGATATCAAACCAACAGGTGGCAATTTTATCATATGAAAGATCTCCGAGAGCCAATAGTAATTGAGGATTCATGCTCTTTACATTCTGTACTATTTTTTCGGTATTTTTAGAACAGCCCCAATCTCCAACCGCAACAATGTGCGTCTCCGATGCAGCAATTACTTCTTGGAAAAACGGTAGTGCATAAGTTACTACTGCAAGTAAGAATAATGAAACAACCGAAAAGAGCAATTTTGAATGAATATTCTGGAGGTGTGCAATCAAGTCCTAATCTAATTATTTTAAATAAATATCATTTTAAGAAGTTCTGCACTATATTAGTATGAATATTACAAAAATTTCTTTTCTATACAATATTCTGGTTCCATTTATTTTTTGATTATAACATTTGAATTTTATATATAAATTTACGAATTTCTATTCTATAAAATTGTTCCTGAATATCCGGCCTTATTTATATTTTAACCAAGACAATGGAGACTATAAAAACAATTATGGAGCAAAAGAAAATGTAATATGAAAGTGTGTCTGCACTAAGTAACTCTTATCTAAGATAGCGTTTCTAGAATTTAGAATTCTAAATAAATTTAGATCGTATCATCATTATGATTAACAATGTACATTAGAAATTTCGTCTTTTAGATAACAAGATTTAAAATTTGCTAGCACAAGTTGACCCACGGTAAATTCAGAATCAACTATCACTCTACGTTTGAGTTAGCTGATTCACCTATTACCTGGAATAAAATATTATTTCTGAAGAGAGAAGCCTGTTATCGAGTTGTGCTTGTATGTATTATTATGAAGTCTCACTGAGATTTATAATTTTCAAAATTTTTGTTTAGACTACAATCCAACGAAATATTGCCAAAAAATAATAAAGTACCATACATTTGAAATAGTAAGCATGATTGCTTTCTTGTCTGGGATCATTATCACTCTGGTTATATTGTCGATTTTCAATTCATGTGTAACTGTATTTGCCATCGAACTCGACTCGACACAACCGATGACAAACGATTTTACCAAAAAGTTGAAATCCAAAATAAATAATCTAATCTCAAATGCTTTAAATGATACTGGTGGCATCCTTAATTCTAGCTTCATAACCAATGATCCTAATCTGACCTCAAGCAATGTCATAATATCTAAGAGCAAAATTAACTCTACCATCGACAGTAACAGCGGTGGTGATGGCAATTCCATAATTAAAGATAATGTTACAATAATCAATGGAGTCTGCAATTCCGACAAAGTTGGTGGAAATGCTAATGATACCCTAGCCTCCTCCGGTAATTGTAACGATGAGCTGACAGGTGGGTCAGGAGCTGATAAATTTACTTGTGGTGAAGGAAACGATACAATCAAAGATTATAATGCAAAAGAAGGTGATGTTATCTTAGACAGACAGAATTGTGAAAAAATACTCTAGGAAATTCGTATTATCGATTGTCGGTTAGAATGTCAAAAAATGTCTTAGTTTACTATTAATGGAAACCAAATTTGATTTACTAAATTACCAATCATGCTTTTCTTATCTCGCTGAATGATGTTCCAAGAATTTGATTCCTCGCTATCCTTACAACTTCGAATATTAGATTCTTAACATCTCCAGTCGTTTTACCTAGTATCCTAACTACTATTCCTCGTCTGGCTGGAAGAATTGATGCTCCTGCGGACATTTTACCGTCGAAACCTTTAAACTTTTCACTAATCTCATAGTGCAGATCTTTTACGTAACATTCTCTGGTAACGATATATATTGTTCCAACTACTTTAAAATTTCCTAATATTCCTTCAACAGTCAATACTTCTTTCTTTGGTTCTAACTTTAGTATATCTATGAATCTGGGCTTTCCCAGATGGTTCCTTCCAATAGTTTTTATGTAACAGATGTCATAATCGAATTTTTCACCGCTTGCTACTCTACCGGGAACGATCATTTCTGAATAGACCATCGTGGCGTTATCATGAACAATCAATTCTACCTCCTGGTAAAATCTAGAATTACGAAACGGTATTATCTGATCAGGGATGTATTCAAGATAGCTTCCATCCCCTATCTTGATATTGACCATTTGAGTTGCATAATTTTTTTCCATCTTGTAAATTCTAGTAGCTCCTTGTGTGGTAACATGAGCGAAAGTATTGTTACTTAGCCTGATATCAATACAATATCGGTCTCCCTGTAGTATCCCCCCTGAAGGGGAAACGATGTACACGTAAGCCATCTCAGGCAGGGTCTCCTCCAGATACATGACACGCTGTATGAATAGAGGTACACGGCAATATTGTTCTCTTATGACGGTTTTTCCTGTACTACGATCCCTCTCGAATTTTACCCGTAAAATACCGACCTTTCCTGACTTCCCAACTCTGGGCTGCTCTGGTTCTGCGAAATAAGCCTCAATCTCTGGTGGAATATTTCTTGGTGTATATGAGTCGATGGTCATTGCCAGTCTGCATTCTAAACTAGATCTGCAAGGCTATCAATGTAGCTTCCATTATTCTTTTTATCAGCCTTGCTAGTTCATTATGGGCTAAACAATATATAATTAACATAGTTTTTTACGAGTTTTTGGTGGTGCCTCAAAAAGTACATCCTTTATGATATAAGATATTACAGCATCCACTCCTTGGCCTGTTTTAGAGTTGACAAAGACCGTTGGTTTATTCCCTCGAACAATCTTTGCATCCCGTTCCATTATCTTTAGGTCTGCTCCTACGTAGGGAGCGATGTCTATCTTGTTTATTACGAGAAGATCGCAGTTTTCTATTCCCAGTCCCCTTTTTCTAGGATACTTGTCTCCACCTGTTACATCAATTATATAGATGAAATAGTCAGCAAGAGCGGGACTAAAGGTCGTTGTTATGTTATCCCCGCCGCTCTCTATCAAGATCAAATCTAAATAATCATGTTTTGATTCCATCTCTTCTACAACAGAAAGATTTATCGATGGATCTTCTCTCACGGCAGTATGAGGACACCCCCCTGTAGCCACCCCTATTACTAGTTCTTCAGGCATAAGTCCTCTCTCTGTTGCAAGATTTCGTCTCATCCTTTCTGCGTCCTCCTTGGAAATGACATCATTAGAAATTATACCTGCTTTGTATCCCTTTGCAGAAAGTATCGGAACAATCTGCTCTATTAGCATTGTTTTACCTGAACCTACAGGGCCGCCTATTCCAACTCGAGGAATTCGATTGGAGGACATAACAAACTTAGCTTATTTTCATGTAATAAACATTTTTGAGGCCATCATTTCGTGTTTCATTTGCAAAATATCTAAACCTGGTGCAAATTGCCACATGCTTGAAACTGGTCTACCTATGTTTTTTATGACGGATTCTAAAATGACCGGTCTTAACTCATGAATTATCTGCTGACCCTCAAAATGTTGAAGTATACCCATTCTCAAAGCTGCTCCTATAATACTCACTGTGAACCCGTACAGTAGTATCAATCCAGCCTTGTTCTTTGGGATATCAAGTGAGCAGGTTGCTACTCCAAAGGATACAGGATATACTCCTGTTGCGTTACCAGTACTAAGAGCATTTTGATAATCCTCCAACATTTTTTTATGCTTAACTAAAGTACTAACACATTTCAGCAATTGAATACCAGACCTAACAGAAGCACTCCTTGTCTCCTCTACTATTCTCATATTGTATAAAGATTCATCTGTATTAAGGAGTGAAGCGAGATCCCTTTTCCTGCATGATTCATAAGCGTTACCCAAAGCTGTACAATCAGATGGACCTACTACCTGTTGTAAGTAGATAGCAATAAATTTGGAGATATCTTTGTTCGTTAACCTCTTTACTTGTGATAATGCTTCCAACCCGTTAGAAGTTGCGTACAGCCCTGTTGGAAAAAAAGAGTCAGACATCTGCAATATACTGACATCTTTACTATCTATTTTAGTGTCCATGAATATCATAACCTGGTTCGGCCTCAAAAATTATGTTCTCACTTTGAATCTCAATATCATCTCTTAAATTAAAAAGTAGCTTTTGAAACAGTTCAATTTCAGATTGGGATTGGATCGGAAAATATATTTTACCATTTGCAATCTTTATAGGTCTATGCATGTTCCCAATAGTATGACCAAGCTTGATTGCCGTTTCGAATAATTTGTCAGCTGATATATTATCCTTTAAAGATATTATAGCGACATTTTCGGAAACCCTTTTTGCTATGACCATTTTACCTTCTGTCAACAGAACCACATCACCGTCATTGATATGTGTACCGGGAATCAATGTAAGTGCTAAATCCGTACCTTTATCAGATACTTTCCTAATTCTAGATCTTCCAGATTCGAGCCTGGTGATCTCAACTTTCTCAGCTTGATCACTTTTCAACATGTCTTGATACTTATCTTTAAGATGCGGATCGGAATTGACGTTTCCGATTATATTATAGATATGAATCATAGGTCCTGTAAAGCTCCCTAGTCATATGATTCCTCGCTGATAGTTATTTTTGCTTTTCCATTCTAGCTTATCCACAGTATTTGCCCTCTCCGTATACTAATTAGAAGTACTCACCAAAACTACTTCAATTTAACAGTATTTCCCTGTGAATATTTTAATTCAATGAGTCTTCCGGCTATTAATCCTAAAATTATTCCATAGATCAAATGGAAAAAAAAGGAACCTATTACTACAACTAAGTAAAGCCCTTGGAAATGTTGTGCTATTACAAAAATATATTGATTTGGAGCAGAAAAATTGAACATTTCTAATTTCGGTTGTATAATATACGCAGTCAAAGGTAAAAACAAAATCAACCAAAGTGATATTCCAGTTATTATACCTAATATTGTCCCACGTTTGATACCAAATGGAATTAATCTATTCCAAAATATTGCCCCTTGACCAAGCAAATTACCGGCTACGGTACCCGTAGCAAAATGCAATAAGAGACCAACATAAGGCGATGTGTTAGAATCATAATATCCTAAAGATGAACCTATCACAGCAAAAAAAGTACCTGAAGGAGTTTTTGAGATGAAATCCAAGCTAAATAATAATCCAGAAATTACAATTGACGATAATAATCCAGCCAATGTACAATATGCTAACAAATATCTTGAGTTTTTTTCAATTTTCATAACTATTATTTTTGTTTTTATGAAATTTAAGTTTGCTCATGTTTAAACTCGATAATAAGAGTTAGAAATTCTAATTAATTCAAATAATTCGTAAAACTAAATTCCTATTATCCATTTCTGAATGAATTTTTCTACGTCTGATTGAAGACTTAATCTATTAATAAAGGGTAACAAAATGGTTGCGAGATACCCCTGTGCTTATTCGGAGTGGTAACACTTTCTGGAACCAGGGGAATAGACTAAAAAAATATAAGCATGATTTTTTGATAAAAGTCGTAAATGGTAGATCCACTAACATTTATTTTGATTTCGATTCCAACAATGATCCTATTAGGTCTACGTCACGCACTTGATGCTGATCATATCATAGCTATAGATAACCTAGTGAGGTTACATAACACTACAAGAAACTCACGCTGGGTGGGCGCTGGATTTAGTCTAGGTCATATGATATCGGTTGTTGCTGAAATGATACTTATCATATACATCATAGGCAATATTACAAGAGTTGATCAACTATCATTCTGGGGCGTAGTGATAGGAGCCATTGCATTAGGATTGATTGGAGCAATAAACATTTACTCAATGAAGAAATGGGGTAAAACTGGATCCGCTATCCTCGCAAGTAAAATTCTAGCTAGGATAGGAATTATCAAACCCTTTAGTTCTGCACTAATTACAGGAATAGTTTTTGGTTTAGGATTTGATACAGCTACTCAGATTTCTGCTATTATCCTATCAGCCATAGCGTCAGCAACTCTTGGAATCCAGGTAGCTCTAATCCTTGCAGGATTCTTCGCTTTAGGAATGGTTCCCGTAGACACGTTAGACAGCCTCATACTGCGATCCGCCTTTTCTAGAATATTCCACACGAGAGGCTTTAAATATATGGCTTACTCTTTGAGTACAGCTGCATTGGCCGTCGCAGCTGTTGCTTCGTATGAAACAATAACCAACTCAGAAATATTACCCGACATGACTGGCCCAGTATTAACAGTAACAATAATTTTAGTGTCTCTTGGATACGCCTATGTTGCTAGAAAAAGACGCGTTGAGCCTTCCAACCACCCGAGTTCCGCTTCACGGATAAATGATAAGCATCAGAATGACAAGGAAGTTCCTTAATGCCGGATCAATAGCAAATATTACTCATACGTCAAGTGACCTTAGATTTCAGTGGAGTGAAATTTTAAAGGATATTTAAATAAATCATGTATGATTAAGCTAATTATGAAAAATAGTAAGCCAGTTGATGTAGTTGTTAAAATTATGACTAGCAATAGAACTGCTAAAGATGTCTTTGATTTCTTTCAGAACGTAAAGAATTGGGAAAGTGGTGGCATCATTACCTCTGTAACTAAGGATGAAAATAACTGGTGGACTTGTGATACTCCTGTTGGTAAAGCTAAAATAAAGTATATTCCTGACAAAGCCAGTCTAATACTAGATCACACCTTCATTATAGGTGATGTCATATGGAATGTCTATGTAAGGATTTTGGCAAATAATAAAGGGTCTACTACTGTCTGGACCTTTCTAAAGCCAGATGGTTTAACCGCAAAACAGTTTCAGGAACAACTAAAGGTTTTCGATCTTGAAATTGATGGTTGGAGAAGAAGATTAGAAATCAAAACCAACAAGAAGTTATCTTAATAGATTATAAAAAAAGCATAGAATTATTTTAATAAATAGTTCTAAATAGATCGTTTCGAGTTTAACTAGCATGCAAGTATTGGACGAAGAAAGCAAGGTTTACTTTAACTTCATAAACTCATGTAAAGGAAAGAAAACAACGGTATCAGATTTTGTTAATTAAATAAACATAAATTTCCTTAACTTAGTAAATAAGTTTATGATTGTTTTCTTGGTGTTTATACTAGTCAAGTATTGGAGGTTCCCGTTTCATAAGAAACCTACCTAGAATTCAACTATACGTTACTATGACAACAGATAAGTAAGAAAAAAACAAAATATTTAGAAAATGAATATGCATTTAGATAATAAAATCCTGATCTCATCATTACTATTCATTTCCCTAAATATCCTAGTCATATTATCCAGCAATTATGCGATCGCTGCAGAGAATTTTAACATTATTGCAAATATAGATCTAACTACGATACCGAATCCTGAAAAGTTGAAAGTTATAGCGTTTGCAAACGGAGAGTCTTCCGTTGCATATGTTGAAAACATAAAGGGCATTAAAACTGTTTCCGTTCCTTTTACGTTTGAAAAAACAAATGATTTTGTTACTGTTGGTAGTCGTGATGAGTATTTTGTATGTGCTTATGCCCTTAATGCGACAAATGTAATGAAATCTTATTCTTGCATCGAGGGTAATATTGAACAACCAGATGGAAAAAACATAGCAAACATAGGTACTGGGACTAAGCAAACCTTGTCTACTGGGGCGTTCCAGACAGTAGAGTTTGGAGGAAAGCCTGACACAAAGAATGTAAAGATTAACATCTTGGTACCGCTGTCCGACAGAAAAAATGTCGAAAATATTAAAGTAGTAGCCATGGATAAGGGTGAATTAAAGCAAATGTCTATAAATGCAGGAAGGTTACTAAAAAACTCGACGGGAGATACGATAATGTTTACATTTAATTTTGATAGGGAAACTGAAATTGGACATATACAAAAAGGAGATATATATTTCACTTGTGTTTCTGCAAACGAGTTAAATCCTCCAGAAGGAACGGAGTGTGAGCATAAGTTAACAAAAATAAGCGACCGGGAAAACAACTTATACGCCAGGTAAGTCATCTGTCACGATAGGATCTATATTGACTAAAAAAAATATTCTGGTTATAACAATTGTATTATTGTCTTTCTCAATAATTAGCTTAAATTACATATCGTTAGTAAACGTAGATGGTGATTACTGCTACGACCAAGTTGGTGATGGTCATCATTGTTTTGAAAAAGAAAAAAGTTGTGAGAGGGCACAAAGACAAGATGAGATAGCAGAAAGTCATTGCTATACAGAAATTGATATTGCTAGTGAAAAATTTAACTAATCATATACAAATGAAATTCCAACTGATGGGATGAGTTTTGATTCCTTATTTGGTTTATGAAGTTATGCGTAGTAATACACTCTATGAGATTTGAAAAAGTGGCAGAAAATGGTAGTAAAATGACAACTTGTGTTTGTACCAGTTTTATGTCCTTTTATGTCGTTATATGTGGGTTTAGATACATTCTTAGGCGTTCATTTTCAAGTGATACAAAATGATACTAAAAATACATGTTGCGGTGTAGGTCAATTCTAAGTCATATAATATATAATGTCGGAAAAAATGAATCAATCAAACAACAAAAGGACTCTAGTATATTTGAAGAGTAATGTCTTCTAGTTCCTAGACACTAAACTCTTAAAAGTGGATTTTGCACTTTAATTTTCAGAATGGTCTTGCCTAGGCATGTTCAAAATTCCAATCAGTCAGGCAGATTCCGTGGTAGAAGGTTTATTCTTGGAATAATAATACTCCTAGTCGCAGGTCTAACATTTGGTGTCTGGTTCTTTTTTATTTATTCAGATGCGATTGGGAACAATGATAGCTTTCTGCCTCCGGATTGTTATTCGATAAATGGGAAGCAGATATGCCCTAAGCGATAACTAGACCCCGATTTATTCTTCGCTTTGTTTAAATTCAAGATCTATCACTAGCGATATAGATTGTTTTTTATTTGGTGCTCAGTCGTACAATATTTAATAGTGACCAGGTTTGATGCTCAGATTAGCAGTTATACCTTATCACTTTGATTAATTAATGAGAGTTGTGACTATAAAATTTAAGATTTATACCATCTAAATAAAAAAAGAACCAACTGGTGGGGAGTTGATTTGATTGCAAGCAACCATAAATCATCCACCAGATGTTTAAGTTTATGCATTGATAGCTTATTAACATTTAAAGTAACTATCGAGACAAAAACCACAGCCAACTGGTGGGGTAAGCACGAAAATGAGAAATTGCTAGAAAAGGTTATCAGTTTCTAGTAAAACTCTAAGGCATATTGAATAAAATCAATTTTTATGGCATCTCTATTCCGATCTGTTTATTGGTAAGTTGCTTGTAAATTATGATGATATATCAAAGTAGGAACACTTGCAGACGTAAGTATTAATTCAAACGGAACCTTTTGTCCTGATCCTATGTCAGTGGGATTAGTGTATGCAAAATTTTTTGGGATACGGTAGTTAATTATAGAATTCAGTAGAAATACGAATTGGATTACATGTTCTAGTAAAGAGTGATTGCATATAATAGTAAAAAGATAGTGCGAATCTAAGAGATTGTTAGTTAGTTCTTCTTTTCATCATATTTTTCAGGATATGCATAACAATACACTACTTCATAATCTACTAATGAGCCTCCGAGATCATCAAAGAAACTTAAGCATTGCTTAGTTTGTGGATCTTCCAGTTTGTAGAAATTCCATTCTTTGTAGTTTTTAATATCATTCATTTCACATTTCTCTGAATCTATTTTTATAGATATTTCCTCTAAAGTGTCAGACTTTTTACAATTTTTTTCCGACGGATTATTATCACCATGATTATCGCCTGGCAATTTGCTTTTAAAATCATAATCTTGTGCAAGTACTCCTGAAACTAGTGATAGGACTAATATCGCCAGAACTGATATGCTGACATTAGTGAGTATTTTTGCATCTTTGCCTAAAACACACTTCCCGTTCATCATTTCTGTCTTAGGTATATTTTGACAGTATAAATTAATTTCCTTTTAATAATGCTTATACATCCATTTTAATAGGACAGATTGAGGGAAATATACAACGGAATTAAAAACCATGTCATTTAAAACTCATACTTTATAAAATTTAGTTTATTTTACAAATAATAGTATAAATATTACAATGTTAGCCTGGTCAAAGATGCTGACCGTATGTAAAATATTTGATTCAAAATGCAGTTGATATAGGTCTTAATTAAGGATCCAAAATCCGAACATATCATTATGTCTTGTTCTAGAGAATATCATTATTTAATAATTGTAAACAGATGTAGTAAATCAAAGACAGAATAATTTATGGAAATGGTAATTCAAATTTTTTGTCATCATCTTTAGATTTTGAATCTTCATCTTTTGAAGATTTGCTATCGTCAGATTTTTTATTATCATCATCATTATTGGTCGATCCATCATCATCATTATTGGTCGATCCATCATCATCTTGAGATGGATTATTAGTACTGTCAGTATTGATGTTATTTTCCGATCCTCTTGGCATAAATGGATCTGAATTTTCTGTTTGCTTTTCAGAATCTGCGTTGCTTGTTTCATTATTTTGGGAGGATGATTGACCATTCACATACGCCATAGTATAGGTATTAAGGAATAACAATACAGTACTTAGCCCCACAAGCAACGTAATCTTACTTCTCATGAATACACCTGAATACACTTCATTATCGCACTATATTAAATTAATGAATTCCACTATCATCCACTAGAAAATTACTCTATTATTTTTCTATTGAAAAATGTACTAGATAAGAAAGAGTGTTCAATACCATCAGCCTCCTAAAATACTGATACCATAATTAGTAACTATATTATTGGGTCTAATAATCTAACTATATTGATAATATTAAGTTACCATGTCATGGTAAGTAAGATAAAATTTATTTCTTATCAAGAATAAGCTACAAGATGATAATGATGAAATAAAAACCCCATAAAATTAAAAAAATTTCATTATTATCCGTTAGTTAGATCACTTGAGTTCCTTGATAACCAAGCTCATATAATCTCTGACATCATCTTCAGAAAGCGTCAAGTCTGTTTGATAATTTGGATACTTTCAAAATTTTGATCCGCGTAGTAACGAATTATTTTTTAGAGATAGAAGGGTGATCAAATCCCCGATGACAATAGCTGCAAAACATGAAAACAAGTATTCAACTAAATAATTAATTAATCACCTATATGAGTATCTGTGATATGAGTATCTGTGAGAAGCTTAATTAACTCGTATCTGGAATCAATTGATATGCCAACATTAGTACATTTTGAAGTACCTTCTGATGACCTAGAAAGATCAAAGAAATTCTACAGTGAATTATTCGGATGGAATTTCGAGAAATGGTCTGGTCCGGAGTCGCTACCAGAAGAAATGGAGTATCTAATAATAACCACCATGGATGATAAAGGGAATAAATCTATTGGTGGAGGAATGATGAAGAGGCAGAATTCCCAACAACAAGGAATAACAAACTATATTGACGTAAAGTCAGTAGATGAGCATTCTGCTAAAGTAGCGCAGTTAGGAGGTAAAGTTATTATCCCTAAAAAACCTGTTCCGGGAATGGGTTATTTTGCTGTGTGCCTTGATACTGAGAATAACACTTTTGGTATTTGGGAAACCGACCCTAACGCAAAGTAAACTCATTATTATCTTTTTTAGATTCCTAGCTTCGGAAAGTATAATTTTCTTTTGCGAACAGGAATTTGCTTTTAGTGCTATGCTTTTTTGGGGATTCACTGCTAGTAATTCTGGTAAAACCTATCCCATTGAATCCAAAGTATATTAATTCTAGTAACATGCCACTGAATTGCAAATTATTGTAAAGGGAGGTTTCTACGAGAATTAATCATAATCAAAGTTTACCTACATGTTTAGGATTATCTCCCTCAATGAATTAAGCCTGAAACAGTTAAAATATCTGAAAATGATTGCAATCTGCTAAGTGATTCTTAAGTATTTTAAAATAAAATTGATAGATCTTGAAGATAAGTTAATGAACTAGATAATTCTTGGGATATAGCTTATTATAGTCTAACATCGGATTTTACCTGTGATCACTACTAAACAGATTATCTTTATCGCATTCAGACCGAAATTACAAGATTTTAAACTTGGAACTATGGGATACGAGGGTTAACGGAGTGAACATAACAGAATCTGAAGCTCCCTATGAAATAACAGCCAAAACTTGTGGATGTAAAGAGAATGGGAGAAAAGTGATATATTCATTTGTTGAGTCCTTCCACAACCTATCCAAAGACAAGAAGGACATAATAATATCAGAGATACATGCTTGCGAAAGATTGAAAAACTATGCAAGAGATCAACTCGATAGGGAAGTAATCGAAGCAGAAATTTCTGATCTAAAGATGGCGTTGGATCTGTTAACATAGATTCAGGAAAACTGAAATTGACATTCTTGCATCATATAGAGAATATAAAATAACTTATGCTACAAGCACCGGACTTTACCAAGAGTACGTCTTTTTTATCTTTTTTTCTTTTTAATGATCTTGTAAAACAGGTCGACCATTACCGGTATCTCAAGGTAATCTATGAGAATGGCGATCCATGATAAGGCATAAGGAATTTCTACAAAACTGGAATTGAAGAAACTAGTGTATACAACTTCGTCGGTAATCCAGAAGATATGAATAATTTGGACTCCGAGCATTCCTAAAAACAGATAATTCTTCTTTGCAGTTGATTTGTGGCTGCGTATAGTGTAGGAATAAAAAATTATCGCAGATATTAGTGCAGGAATTTCAATATAGTCTATTACAACAAATATTGGCAAGAGACTTTTAGGCACTAAGAAGAAACTTTCACCAAATATCTTCTGAAGTACCACGTCAGTTGTGAGCCAGTATAAATGGAGTATTTGGAGGGATATCAAGAAAAAGGTTATTTTTAAATTTAGATTTTCATATCTATGATAGAAACTAATGAATTTCTGGACCAAATCAGCCTTTACATTAGTCCCTGAACTCATCATGAGACTGTAAGCGGCATGATATAAGTAGATATCATGCAAATATCTCAAATAAGATAAAATTATTCAAGTCTTTAGGTCACTTTATTAATTTTCCTATGAAGATCTCGATGAAAAGCACAATTATTATCCAAATCGTATACTCATCTTTTAATTAAATTAGGTATGAATCTGTCGGAACATCCTCCAGACTTTTAGAAAAAAACACATCATTTTGACTACAGAGATCCCTTAGAAAAATCTTATATAAGATAGATACCATTATTAACCATGATATTTAGAAACGGCATAAAATCATTAGCTATCCCTGATGTCCTAAAGGATTTGGTCTTGAAGCATTCCCTTGACAAGAAACAAATTCTGAGTATGAAGGTGGATGATCTGGCGTTTATATTAGAATGTGATTTTGAAACAGCAAAAATAATTCAGACATCTGTAAGAAATTCATCAAATAAAGCAATGTTGCATGAAATGACCGAACTGGCATAAGACACATATACTCAATTTTAATAAAGTGCATTTCATTGAGCTAGCGCTTATGGCCTAACGTCGAGTTAGAAGTTGATATGTAGAATTTTTAATGAGGTTGGGTAAAAGCAGTCTGAAGTCGTTAATAATTGAAACGGAATTGCGAGATGTTAAAAGCAATCATCAGTGGAAATGGGGCTTACCTTAATGGTAGGATTATTTAATTTCATATCATGAACTTAACATCATCATCAGGTTTGGAGGGATGTTTACTTATTCTTTTAAGGAATTCTTCCTGACGTATACGTAAATCATCCAATAATTCAGTCCCCATAGATGAAGTATTTGGACCATCAGGAATTTTATTAATCATATCTCCTGATGTGAATCTATTTCTATTTCTTCGATATAAACTAGGGGGATAAATTTCGAAAGGATCAATTATCGAAGGCACATAATTTATTGAGGAATTTAATCTATTCATTGAGGAATTTAATCTATTCAGATGTAAAAATCTACTCAGCAGGTTTCTTGGATCATATGACATGTGTTTTTTAATTCCAATTGATGTATAAGAATTTAACTTCCGCCTTTTCTTTGTTTAAGGCCGTGGAATCTCAAACTTGACACCAGTTTCACCACTATTGACCAAGACTTTGCCGGCTGCAAGAACTGGAGTCCGATGATTAGAAGATTAATAAAGTTCCGAAAATTAGATAAGGCTCGGAAACTATACTATTAAATTAGAAAGAATTATGTCGACGTGCATTTGTGGCCACGATATAAAGTGGCATTGGATGGACATGCATCATCAAAGACGATGTGTAAATCATATCTCAAAATCTGATGCTTGTCCATGCTTAAAGTATGTGGATGAAGAGAAGATAAAGTCGGTTGCACATTAGCCCACCGATTCTCACATACTTTGCTAAATACTAATTTCCACATTTAAAACGCAGTTACTTTGTGCGCCAGAGTATTCTATAGCTTATCGAGATTTCAAACTCTAGTATCCGTTTCGGTATTTAATTCATCATCATCATATCACTCCTTTCCACTCTTTTAGGAAGTTTTCATATTGTGGATCCGTAGCTTTAACCACTCCAAGTTGGTACATCAATGCCAAATCATCACGTATCGCCTTATGTTCAGATATTTTTCGATCATCACCAATTGTAAATACATGTACAGCTCGATAGGATATTTTGTTTCCTGACGGTGGAATGAAACCAAAGAAGCTTCCAGTATGTTTACCCCTAATAGATACAATTGAAACTACCTTTTCATTTGATGCTACGGTTTCCAGCAGTTCATAATGTAGATCCGAA
>DATADQ010000176.1:0-4024 GCA_036258455.1 Nitrososphaeraceae archaeon
TGGATTTCGTTTGATTAAATTTTAATAATTAAATATTATTGGTAATACATAATCTGAATTCTTTTGTGAATAAAATTTCAGAAATGCGTCTTACATATACATGAGCAACAAATACTTAAAATTGAATTAAGTTTAAAGTAAGATCTGATTTTGTCCAGAGAGGATGAACTGTTTCAAAGGGGATTAATCTTAACTGACGACATTGTGATTGATCCGATTCTTGATTTCAATTTATATCGTAATGCCATAGTCAACATCGTAAAAAACTCTCATCCAAAATTTACAATCGGGATATTTGGTGACTGGGGAGCTGGAAAGACGACTTTAATAAATTCTGTTGATAAGGCCCTACAAACTCATAAGAATATAACGAGAGTAAGACTCGAAGCATGGCGGTATAAACGGGAACAATTTCCATTAGTTTCACTATTGAAAAGTATAGCATACGCATTACCGACTGAGAATCAATATGAGGATTTAAAACAGAAATTAGAAACAAGTGCAATAAATTTCCTTAAGACTCCAGACATTATTACATCTATAATATCAAAGTATGCATCAGAAGAAGATGAAATTTCACACGAAATGTTTGATTCTTTTAAAAAGGAATTATACTCAAAGATTCAACTAATTTCAGGATTAGATAGGGATACTATCTATTTTGATGGTTTTGAGGAAATCAAGAAAGAAATAAAGAATCTGTCTCTAGATAATCCAGAGTTTAGGATTATTGTATTTGTTGATGATTTGGATAAATGTTCTCCAAAGAAGGCTCTCGAAATATTAGAGATGATAAGAGTATTTCACGACATTGAGGGATTTATTTACATTATTGGAATAAGCCATGACATGATGGTTAAGTTAAGCAAGATCCAAAATAATGAAATGAGTAACGAAGGAGAACATTACATTAAAAACTTGATTCAAGTACCAATAACTTTACCTAGATGGAGTAATCATGATATTGTAAAATTAGTCAGAGATTTTATAAAAAAAGATATGATTCATGATAAATTTAAAGACGTTGTAGATAAGAATATAGAACTAATTTCTGTGGCAATAGATAACAATCCTAGAGAAATCATAAGATTCTTGAACAACTTTATTGTAGCCCATGAAATTTTTTCTAGTAAGACAAATTTTGAGGCAAAAGAATTGATTTTTTCGCATAAGAAAAATTTTGAGGCAAAAGAATTGTTAGTAATACAAGCGATCCATTTACGATGGAAGAAGTTTTATAATATATTAGTAAAATCAGATGAATCTTTCTTTAAGGAATTAGATAAATATCTCAAGATGGATGACGAAACACGTTTCAAGAGTCTGGATTTGTATGAAGGAAAAAAAGATGAAGATGATATGAAAGTATGGAAAGTATTGCGTGATTTTAAAACAGATTCGGATTTATGGAACTTTCTGGTACAAAATTCAGATACTTTAAGGAACATACAGGATTGGAGTATGTATAGACGCGCTATAGAAGTGGCTGTTGAACCAACTACCCTACAGAGAAAAACCATAAACTATGAAGCAGTAAAGTTACTACAAAGTGGAAAAATTAATGAATTCAATGATAAGAGATCGATAGAATTTAAAATTTTATCCATGAGAGATGCGGATTTGAGGGATGCGGATTTGAGGGATGCGGATTTGAGGGATGCGGATTTGAGGGATGCGGATTTGAGGGATGCGGATTTGAGGGATGCGGATTTGAAGGGTGCTAATTTAAGTGGGAGTGACCTTGACGGTGCGGATTTGATGGGTGCTAATTTAAGTGGGGCAGATTTGATGGGTGCTAATTTAAGTGGTGCTCGACTTGTGGGTACTAATCTTGGTGGTGCTGACCTTGTCGGTGCCCGTCTTTGGGGGGCTAACCTAGTGAGCACTCGTCTTTGGGGGGCTAACCTAAGAGATGCTCATTTGGTGGGCGCCAAGCTGTTAGGTGCTAATCTTGGTGGTGCTCGACTCGTGGGCGCTAATCTTGGAGGCGCTCGATTGGTGGGTGTTGATCTTGGTGGTGCTGATCTTAAGCATACTGAACTAACAAACTCTATTATAATAAATCCTAATTATGAATCGATGACTGTGAATTCAAATACAGAATTTAATAATGCCACCATCGATGACCCCCAATTCATTGACTATATAACACAGTATACTAGAAATGTGCCTCAGAAGATAAAGGATAAGAAGAAACTGAGAAGAGAACTGGCTAGAAAAGGTGTTAGTGAAGAAAATATCGAGGATCTTTTAACTATTTCAAAACTTCCTGATGACTAACTTAGTTTTAATGATTCATGTTCATACATGGCCAGGTATACCACATGAATTCGCTAAATATTGTCAAAACTCACTCTGATTTGTATGTATAGAATGAATTTAGCATTTTATCGATAGTCGGAAGATATTTTGAAAACCTCTCGTTATCTGATTTGTAGGTCATTAGATAGGCCTTACTGTCTTCTTTAAACCAGATCTGCATTGCCTTTCTCATATTTTGTGTATTGTCAGTCGCAGTAAAGATAATCATATGTGCGGGATGTCCTAGAAATGTAGTTTCGATAGATTCCAGTACTTGTATGTCAGGATATAGCTCCTTGAGGGTATTAAGTTGTGTCTGTGTGACTGAAGCCAGAGTCTTGTTTGATCCTATTTCATTAACCATAATACCAAGACCTGCCGGATTCGTATCTGAATTACTTTCTCTGGGAGCAAGAAATGTAACTGATTTGTCAATATGTTGAGCTCTTTCCCAATCAGGAGGATATTTCATGCTAAATCCAGTAATAATATCATCATAAGTTAAAAATTCTGATTCTAGGGCGATAGGAATTATTGGATTCCCATGGAACGAACCAAACGCCAGGTTGTATTCATCATGTTCCATTACCTGAAAAATTGCAAAAACTGTAAGAATTGATAGTGCTATTGATATACTTATTTGATTTATTTCATCGAATAATGATGGCATCTATTTTCTACTATTGATGATATACATGCTCTTAAATATTCTTAAGCTAGAATATGTGCTGCAATATGAATAATATGAAAGGAATGCAAATAGGATCGGACAATATTGTTTCTATATAACGGTAAATTTGTGGTCTAATCGCCTATTTATGTGAAAATATCCTATACTACTCCATTTTTACTGTTAGGTTATCTGGACTTAAGTCTCTTTACCAGTTGTATTCTGGCATTAATAACATTAATTTGTTCTTCAAGAAGCTTCTTATAGCCTTTCAAGAGCTTTTCCTCGTCACCATAATTTCTCTTTTTAATTTCCATCATAGTATCTTCAAAACCTTTGACAACATTTTCAACATAACTGCCAAGAGCTTGGATATCCCGTGCATCTTTCTTAGCTCCTACTGTAAAAGTTTCTTCGGCCTTATCTCTGATTTCTTGGGCCTTCTTGCCGATGGAAAGAATTACAGCTTTGAATGAAGTGGTAGCATCCTTTAGACTGTTGACAATCAAGTCATAATCTTCAATCTTGACGCTTGAGTTTGATTTTCTAACTGTTTTTTCTCCATCTACCGATTTAATATTATTGTTAGTTGTTGGAATTTCAGTGTACGACCTTTCATATTGCATGCTAGAATCTTTATCTGTTATCGATTCAGTCACTTTATCTCCAGTATTAGTTCCATTTTTTGTAGCCTTCTTTTTCATAGATTACTAGTACAAATGCAATCCAGATATATAACCGTGAGAATTCAGAGATTTCAATATGATTTTATTTGCACTTGTTCAAAAACTGGACATTAGATCAACTTGACATATTATGATAATGATATTTTTTTTAAATTAGATGACATCTTTTAGATTTAAATTATCCTTTTGACTAATCGTTTTTTATGTCTGAAGTACAACAGAATACACAGAATACACAGAATACACAGAATACACAGAATACACAGAATACACAAACACAAAGAGATGGACCGCGTGATTCTATATACATAGGCAAGAAACCTCTGATGGCATATGTGACCTCTACACTCATTCAGCTAGCAAACCA
>DATADQ010000177.1:0-9844 GCA_036258455.1 Nitrososphaeraceae archaeon
AACATGGAAGGAAATCTTTATGCGATTGGAAACGTCTGTACCCATGTTGGTGGACCCTTAAATGAGGGAACACGAAGGATTTGAAGTTGAATGTCCTTGGCATGGTTCCAAATTTGATGTTAGGACTGGTAAAGCGACAAAGCCTCCCGCAATGCAAGTAGTTTCATCATATGAAGTAAAGATATAAGATAATGAGATACTAGTCAGAAAACATAAATGAATGAAAAATAGTTCAAAACGTTATTGACTATTTAGATAGTCAGTAATTAAGTTTATCGAATACTTTCCTAACTATTATTTTAATTTTATTTTATTATTATGATTTTAAAGTATGTTTGTTGTTATTTTCTAAAATATCTTTTTTCCTTACTTATCCTCTTTTATATTGACTATTATTATACTGTCTGCCATAATGGTATCGACCCCTATTAATCCCTCTATTAATGCCGCCGAATCTTCTTCTATTTTGACTATTGTACTCGAAGGATCTTTGCCTATTAACTCTGTTTCTACTGACATATAATGTGGGAACTTCAATTCCTATTTCGTCGTTCAGTCTCTTGATTGGTAGTTCTGTACGTTTTAAAATCCTCGAGAAATCTTCATATCTACTACTTGAAACTAATGAAATTGCTTTACCACTTCCGCCTGCTCTTGCAGTTCTACCGATTCTATGGAAATATATCAGTGGGTCTTCAGGTATATCATAATTGATAATATTGCCCACAGCTGGTACATCTATTCCCCTTGCAGCTATATCAGTGGCCACTAGTATATCTTCACTTCCGTTTTTGAATCTATGCATTGAATAATCTCTCTGTCTTTGAGATAGATCTCCATGAATTGTAATTACCCGAAATCCTTGTCTATTCAAATCATCGGCTATTCTCTGAGTTCTTTGTTTTGTAGCAACAAAAACAATAGTCTGTTGTCCTTCTTCTCTATTTTTAATAAAATTACAAAGATGTTTAAATTTTTCTCGTTCTTCCACAATAAGATAAGATTGATCGATAGTCTCTAAACTAATTTCTGCCTCATTAAGTCTAATTTGTTGTGGATCTTTCATATATTCACGAGATAATCTTAAAATTTCCACAGGCATCGTCGCGGAGAATAAACATGTCTGTCTTTTTTCATTTACATAGAATAGAATGAATTTTATATCATCTATAAATCCCATATCGAGCATTCTATCGGCTTCATCTAGAATTACATAATTTACATCTTCCAGTTGAATCGTACCTTGCTTTAAATGATCTATTAGTCTGCCTGGTGTTGCAACGATAATTTGTACTCCCCTTCTAAGTTGATCTTTTTGTATGTTAATGCTCTGTCCTCCATAGATGGCTAAACATCTTGTTCCCATATATTTTGAAAACTTTTTAATTTCACTTGTGACCTGCATGGCCAATTCTCTTGTTGGAACAATAATTAGAGCCTGGATTGGTCCTTTTGCTCTTATTCTATGTATAATCGGAAGAGAAAAAGCAGCTGTCTTTCCTGTGCCAGTATGTGCTTGTCCTATCACATCTTTACCTTTTAAAATAAGTGGAATACAATATTCTTGGATTGGAAATGTGTTATCCATTCCTATTTCTTTAATTGCCCTAACTATGGACATATTTAGACCTAATTCTTCAAATGAAACCATTTTTAACTCAAATCTTGTTTTTGACAAAAGTTACGGAAGATCTGGAAAGGTTTACTTGTTTTTTCACTTAACTTACCTGCCGTATCTTTAGTTAAGGTAATGAGCTTTTATCGGAGATATAAGTGTGATGATACAAAAGTATGATCAAACAGTATTGAAATTAATCGTTATCTCGACTAACAATTTTCACCACTTACTGCCAAGTTTGTTTTTAGAATAGTTCAGACTTGATAATTTAAATTCAACAGAAGTGATAATAAAAAATATGATGGAAGATCAGGGTCAAAATCAAGATCTGCGAGAGAAAAAACTACGTGGTTCTGGCGGTTTTGTGCTTGCCAATATTACAGATGAGGAGCAGAAAAGAGGAAATTTAGGAGGGCCGGAGTTATTTTTGGCAGGTATAGGAAGACTTCCTTCTGACAGATTTGTCAAGTACCACTGTAATAAATGTGATAAAGACTATGAGGGATCACCAAGCATCAATTTTGAAAATCCTAATGAAGATCTTGGTGAAGGTGTAACCCTGTATGAAAAGGGGGAATACAAATGTAATTCATGCAAGAGCACAATTGCACAATATAGAAAATTTGATGCCCCAGAAGAATTACAACAAGGACAAGAATCTAATTTATCCAAACTGTCAAAAACACCTCAAGAATCAGAAACAAAAAATACCAATATAAGCACCAGCACGACTACGAGTTCCTCCTCTTCCACATCAGTTATGCAAAATGAATTTATTTCGATTCAATCTCTTGTCGGGATGCCTGCATATGACTGGGATGCGATGTTGATTGGTAATGTTCAGGAAATTGGTCTCAAAAGAACTTCCAAAGGTAAAATGGAGATAAATCTCAAGATTCCTAAAAAGAGCAACAATCAAAATGTCGAAATTGCGTGGAAAAATATTTCCAAAATTGGTGATATAATTTTGCTTGAAAATTCAGAATCTTCAGAATCGAATCAATTAGGTAAATGTTCTAATTGTGGTTATCAGAATGAAAACGATGCAGTATTTTGTACTGAATGTGGTAAAAAGATTACAAACGAATAGTTAGAATTAGAAAATTGGGAATTAAAATATTTCCATATTAGTAATTCAGGAAAGGCCAATTCTTACATCAACTGCACAAGCTCCTTTTCCCTCTTCCAGTACCAACAATGGATTCATATCAAATTCTGTTATTTCAGGAAAATCTGTCACCAATTGAGATAGTCGCAGGAGGCATTCTACTAATACCTTTATGTCAGATGGCGGTTGTCCCCTTATACCTTTCAGTATAGGAAAAGTTTTGATTGATTTTATCATTTTCATTGATTCTTGTTCATCAATAGGAGCTAACCTGAATACCACATCTTTGAGAGCCTCAACATAGATTCCACCTAGACCAAACATGATTAAAGGACCAAAAAGCTTATCGTGTTTTGCACCAAGAATTGTTTCTCTGGCAGATTCTATCATCTGCTGTACAAGTACTCCTTTAATTTTTGCATCGTTCTTGTAATTCTTTGCATTGGCAATTATTTCATTGAATGAGGATGAAACTTGTTGCATATTTTTAAGACCTACTTTTACTCCTCCAGCATCTGATTTGTGGATTATATCTTGTGATACAATTTTCATAACTATGGGGTAGCCAATTTCTTCGGCGCTCTTTACACATTCTTCCTGATTAGTACAGAGAAAACTTTTTGGTCTTGGAAATCCATATGCATTCAGTACATCGTAACCCTCTTCTTCTAAAAGATTCTTTCTTCCATCCTTCTTTACATTATCAAAAATTTGTCTGACTTTTTCCTTGTCTACATTAAATTTTTTAATTTCTGTTTCCTTTCCTGTAATCCAATTAGAAAAATCATACATTGCTTTCAATGTCCTTATTGCTGGTTCTGCATATGGAAAGTGGGGAATACCACCATCGGAAAGAATTTGTTTATTTTCTGTTCCCTCTGCGAGACCCATAAGTGCTGCAAGAGATGTTTTTCCAGAATTCGCAGTAGTCTTGACTATAGTTCTTGCAAGATCATCATAATCCAGAGTAGCTGAAGGAGTACACATTGTAACAATCGATCCTACGTTAGGATTTGAGACCACTTCATCTAAGACCTTTTCAAATCGATTAAAATCCGCGTCACCCACAATATCGACTGGGTTTCTTGCAGATCCGTGCGGAGGTATGACCTTTGCGATTTTTTCTCTTGACTTGTCTAAATCAGCTAATTTCATTCCATATTTTGAACATGCATCTGTGGATATTATGGCAGGTCCACCTGCATTTGACACAATTACTGTACCCTTGTCATTTTTAGGAACTGGTTGTTTTGAAAAAGCAGTTGCCAAATCAAAAAGTTCTTGCATTGTATCAACTCTAATTACGCCACTCTGCAAAAATAATGCATCATATACTTCGTCAGCTCCCATTAAAGCACCAGTATGAGACATTGCTGCTTTTGCACCTTCTGGGGTTCTTCCAGCCTTTATGACAACTATGGGCTTTTGGTATTGTTTCGTTGTTTTCCTTCCAATTTCCATGAATCTTCTACCGTCATGAATATCTTCTAAATACATAATGACCACTAAAGTTTCAGGATCGTGGCACAATAATTCTAATATATCATTTTCATCAACATCTATTTTATTTCCCATACTGATTACTTTTGAGAAACCTATTCCCTGTGCCATGGCATCTTCAACAGTAGCTGCACAAATAGCTCCACTTTGGGATACGAGAGCAATATTTCCGTGTTTTGGTGTAATTTTCAAGAACGTACAATTCATCATGTTTTGTTTTGATAAACTCATTATGCCCAAACAATTTGGACCAATGACTCTAGTACCATATTTCTTACATATCGTAGCGACTTCCCTTTCAAGACTGGCCCCTTGTTCGTCTACTTCTTTGAATCCAGCCGAAACAATAATAGAACCTTGAATTTTCTTCATTCCTACTTCTTCCATTACCTTGGGGACAATCTTGTTTGGAGTGGCCACAACAGCGAGATCTATATCTTCGGGTATGTCAAGGACACTTTTGTATGCCTTGATTCCAAATACATACTCATTAGTGGGACTAACGGGATAAATTTTTCCTTTATAGCCATTTTTGATATTAGAAAAAATTGCCCTTCCTATTCCTGGTTTTTCGGAGGCACCAATTATTGCAATTGATCTGGGTGAAAGAAATACACTGTTGCTGGATGTGTCTCTTGAATGCGAATTCATACGAAAATAATTTTGTCTACATAGTTATAAATGCAGTGATATAATATAATCCCAATAAGAAACCCATAAGATTAGCCAATAATTATTGCAGGAATTTATTTTGTAGTTTTTATCATGTGAAAAATAAGAAATAATAAGATTTCTTCCGCTTATTTCTATTATTTTCTTTTCTACACATTAGTAAGAAGAATGTTCCATTGCTAAAGATATAGTAACGATTATAGCGTCTCAATTACTAATCTAGTTTTGTCGCATTAGAAACCTTAACTTTATTACCGTAGCATTATTAGGTATGTGAAAAAAACTTTCTTTTGTTTGTTCATGACAACTTTTTTCTTCTTTTCCAATACTAATGAAACAAAATTACTTTTCCTAATCATGTATAATTCCTAATCAACAATTCCTTGTGTCCTATCCGCTTAGAGCCAATTGAATTTATAGATCTATTTACAATGGCCGCCTCAGTGAGATGAGAAAAGTCTGAATAAAGCCTTCTAATTTCATCCGTATTTGAATTACTAAGCAAGACTTTACACCGTCTTTTTGTCAATTCTTTGAATATGATTGCAAGTTCTTTTTGATCCTCAAAAGTAAAACCGTTATTGGTATAACTAGTAAAATTTGCAGTATTACTTATCGGATAGAAAGGTGGATCAAGGTATATGAAATCACCTTTATCAGCTTTTTCAACTAATATTTTCTTATAGTCACTAACCCCCAAATATGATCCTGACTGCCTCAATACTATACTCATTTTCCGCAAGTTATCAGTATCACAGATTAATGGATTTTTGTATCTTCCAATTGGAACATTAAATGAACCGTTCTTATTTACACGATACAGTCCATTGTAACATGTTTTATTTAGTGTGATAAATCGAGCAGCATTGTCTATCTTGTTAAGTGAATTTGTTTTATCTCTTAGTTGATAATAGTATCTTATTGGAGATTTATTGTATTCAGTTTGATGATACCTCAGAATTGTAATAAGATCTTCCACATGGTTTCGTATGACCTTGTAAGCATTAATTAAATCCATATTCGTGTCAGAAAGAAATGCGTTCCTATCAGAGGAAGCGATATAAAAAAATACAGCACCCCCACCTAGAAATGGTTCAAAATATCTGCCGAATTTTGATGGCATGAGCCGAACTATTTGAGGCATTAATTGGCTCTTTCCTCCTGCCCATTTTACAAAAGGATGGCATCTGGTTGTTTGATAGAGAAGCCCATAGTTTTCTCTTTCTCCAGATTTCATAATCTGACTCCGCATCTTTAACTGCCAGGTACTTGACATATAAGCATTATAAAATTTTGAATATTTAATTAACTCAGTTGTTTTATTAACTTTTTAGTGGTTTTAGTTGTTTTGCTTACCTTCAACCTGTGTCTTGCTTTGGTCAGTTGAATGTCGCATCTTATACATATTTTTCCAATTTTTGTGCTAATCATCGTATCAGTAGGAGTTAGTTGATGACATGATGCACAGGCTGTTAATGATTTATACAGATTCAATTCAATACAACTTAATTTTTAATGCAACTTATGCTATTTATCTGTAAAAAATAATTGTTCTTTATAATACTTAAAGGTGATTTATAATATATGTGAAGATTTAACAAAACATAAAATTTTGAACTTTTCATGGTAACCAACGCGCCATGGTTGTCCATTATCATTTTTTTGTTATGGTTACCAACAACTCTGATTATAATGTTGTCAAAAATATTTTTTATAAATTACCAATACTTGAGAAGTTGCTTCTAATATTTCTAATATTTCCATTCGTTTGATATGTTGTTCCACCAAGAGCGGTATTGGCTGGCATCCTTATCAATTTCTCCTTTTATTCTAAATTCAATTGAATAAAACATATTGTCCATAGCATCATTCCCACCATCTTCATAAAGTTCCTTACCAATCACAACTGCCCTTTGCTTTTTGGCTTCAAAATCTGAAGCGTCAGGATTCTGTATGCAATAGGTAAGGATGTCATAAACTTCTTCTTCAAGATAGGCATCCATCTTTATTATTCACTAGTGATCCAACTTATTATATGATCTTGATATAAATTCTAAGAATTTAGATAAATTTAAGATGTTTATAGTCTCTTGACTGTATTTCATAGTAACAAGTAACAACATACACTTATGCCAAATTAAAGATTTATGAAAGTACGCCGTAACAATTTCAATGTATGATTGGATGAAACATTGAATCAGCCACAATTTCTATATTTAACAACAGTGGGATGGAAGACAGGTAAAGAACATAGGATAGAGATCTGGTTTGTAGAGCATAACAAAAAATATTATGTAATCTCAGAACTCGGAAAAAGTGCGCATTGGATTCGAAACATTAGTTATAATCCGAGAATTACATTCAGCATTGACGGTACGACTTTTGATGGTGATGCACGAATAGTCAATCCAATAAAGGAAGGTCAATTAGCTTCTGAGATTTCGGAGTTGATGGATATAAAATATAAATGGAATCAAGGACTGATTGTGGAAATTAGACCACTAACTTTTAGTAAAAACTAGTTTTATTCATGAACCGCGATATTGGATATTAATGAAATATTTTCATATAAATAGGGTCAAAAAAAGCGAAGAACATTTTGAAAATGCATCTAAACAGAAAAATAGATTATGTTACTTGTTCCAATATCCACTCTTTAAACTTTTTAATTGCAAATTCTTCAGATTGTTTTATGAATTTAGGATCCTTTAGATCCCATTGGTTTTCTGGAATAGAATCAAAAAATTCTTGCATGAACAAAGTGAATCTTAAACGTAGGTTTCTTGGATTTTCATTTATGTCATAACGCTTTAGAATATTTGCAATTTCTCCAAATGAGGAATCATAGTCTCTTTTGAATGGTGTTATTTCTAAGGTCTTACATAAAATTGAAGTTACGGACTCTAGGTCCTTCTTAATTGTGATCAATACTTGTAACATACTTTATGGTTTAGTGGACAAAATATTTTATGAAAAGAATTCTTATCGTTTTACAAGTTAATAAATTGAATATACATTAATTGTCTTGTTCCGTGTGCTTCTAATGAAATTAGACCAAAAATACCAGACTTCTAAAGATGCTGCTTATGTAATAACTCCCAAAAATGTTCTCGTAAATCTTTTTTTGGCTATTTCAAGTGCCTTCTCACCTTTGGGTGTAAGCTTGTAGGTTATAGTTTTACCTTCTTTCTCTTCACTCAGAAAACCTAAATCTTTGAGACTCTTAAGAGCTGGATAAATTGTTCCAGGACTCGGTTTTTCTCCCCTTCTTTTAGCGAGTTCATTAGCTATCTCTTGACCATGCATTGGTTTTTTTGAGAGTAAAAAGAGGACCAGAAATCCCAATAGTCCTCTCATATCACAACATTCATTATCGAGCCCTCGCATACAAATTATATTGGATGTCCGATATATATAAATACATCATTTTACTATATATCGTATGACCGATATGGAATACATGGAGGTGATTGTATGGGATACGGATGCTGTGGAATAGGAGTTGACCAAGTAAGAAACTTCCTAACTAGGGAAGAAAGGATCTCTTTGCTCAAGGAATACAGTGATGGTCTTGAGAAAGAAGTTCAAGGAATTAAGGAGAGAATTAAGGAGTTAGAAGAAAAGTAATCCTTTCTTTCTTTTTTTCTTCGATATAGTTCATTTATCTTTTTCTATACTATTTTAGTACTATCTTCATGCCTAATCGTACGACAACAAGATTGTCTTGAATTTAGTCAAGCAAATTACTGAAGGTCATTTTATTTCTATTATTTTGCCAAAATCAAATAAAACGCGGGCAGTGGGATTCGAAACCATTAGGGTACACTTGGGATTTTATGCTTTAAAGAATTTGGCTCTTAATTTTCGATTGATGACACATTGAAAGATGGTTATTTGTGTTGACATCTAATGGTGGGTCAACTAGAATTTGATCTGGGCTATTCTCCTAAGGCCCAGCCACAGTATCGGAGCACCAAAGGCAACCATGGAATAAGCTAAAGCTGCAATTGAATACTCTAATTTAAGGAGAATCAAAAATCCAATGGCCCAAAATATCATGAAAGCTCCCGGAATTTGTACTCGTCTTGTGTAGACAGCAGATTGCATCAGCTGTTCTTTCGTGGGTTCATCGTCCTGATAGAATGGTTTGAGGAGATATGTTGCCGACAATAAGTACAGGAGTAATGAGACGATTAGTAAAATAACTGCAATTGCTTCAAAGTAATAATCGAACCACTCTTTGTCAATATTTGGTTTGGGTTCTGTCAGATATAACACTAGCAAAATCGCACTTATACCGATGAACCAACTTGTAATAATGGTCTGTCTTTCATTTGCGATTTTCCACCCACTCAATATTATGCTCCATCCACCGCGCATTAATAAAGGTTAGAAAGACTACACAGCAATCTTAGAGCCCTTGGGCAGGTCGTGTGTATCGCAATAAATACAATTATAGTTCATTTATTAATTTACAAAAATGAAGTGAAAACGGAATTGGGATTCGAACCCGAATCCGTTAGGTACACTTGGGGATTCATACAATTAAATTTATTTTATAGAATGTCTCCAGCTGATACTAGTATGCTTTACTTCTCTTCTAATAAGCACTTATTATGATATAACTACCTGTGACTAAATTTAATTGGCATTACTTTGGCGAACTATCTTCAATTACTTTGGCACATTTATCACAATATTTCTCTAATATTACCGCTCCCTTAGTATCGTACTTTACCAAGTTGGTTGCAGGTTCTCCGCATCCTATACAGAATCTTGAATTCTTTTCACTGCTTGATGTAAATGGCTCAATACTTTTCAGTGTTTTTTCTAACAATCACATCTTCTCTAATTATGTAGAAAGAATGTACATAATAAACTAGATAAAACGTCACTGGTCAGTCTGTTTAAAAATTCAGATTAAATACCGACATCTTGCTTTTTCT
>DATADQ010000178.1:0-1584 GCA_036258455.1 Nitrososphaeraceae archaeon
GCCACTTGTTGCAAGTTAGGAATTAATATAGTGCCGGTTACGAATAGAAAAGAGATAATTATGATTGTATACTTTTCCATGCTGAGTCTAGCAAATGATTGGTAATTTATATTATTTAACAAGACACTAAATTTAGCAATATTTAATTTAGGTAATTATTTTAGTGCGATTTATATAATGAGTTAAATTATTAACTCAACTTATAACAATATGTGAACCAAAGTATAGGGTTTATTAACTGTTTATTTCTTATTCTAATGTTCAGATTTTGCTGCCGAACTAGGTGACGGCCATAATATGCCAATGGTCACTCTGGGCGATCGAAATGCAATGTTAGTATTTAAGGCAGCTCAATTACCTGCAAATAAGAATGTTCAGCTGGATTTTACTTTATTAGATAACAAACTGGGAACAACGTACAACATACAACATATCTTGTCAGCGTGGCTAATGAGAATCAAAGGCTTTTCACAGAAACTGTTCATAATCATGACGGACATATACTTATGGAATTCGTTCCATCAACAATAGACCCATATCGCATAAATGCTAATTTTGATAGCCTTTCGGCAAGTTATATAGCTGATTAAAGTGGCTCAATTAAGGTTATCGGTAATATTTTTTCTCCCGGGAATTATACGGTATCTCTTGAAGTAACGGGTGTAGATTTTGATAATCTTTTTCTTCCGGTTCCTCTGAAATTAGAATTTCCAGTTTCTATCAATAGTTAGTATGACAAATCATGCTTTTATAAAAAGTTGAGAGCAACCTTAGAAAAATTTTTCTATCCTTGCTAAATACTCTATTATGTGACTATCAAAGCATCAGCATCATTTTCTGATCTAAATTACGATCTTTTTAATACTGTACTTGAGTGTTCTAGAAAGAATGCAGAAATAAAATACGCCGACAAGCAGAGAAATAATATCGTAGGTAAGTCTGTGTTTGGAACTCAAAACCAATCTGGAATAAATTTTCAAATTGTTCTAAAAGAAGAACCTAGGGGGGTCGAGATATATGATTATTCAAAGCGCGGCTTGGATAGGAAGTTTGCGGATAGCTTTTTTAATTTACTCTTGCCGATTATAGGACAGGACGTTGACATAAAGTTCGAAGACTTGGATGAATGTGCAATTTGTAAGAAAAAATTCAAACTGGGATTATCAAGATATATTCCGTCCATAGGCTGGGCAACGCATAGCGAATTGTGTGAATCATGTTATACCTTATTATCAAGTCATGAAAAAAACTATTGTTGCGTCTGCCAGAAAAAACTAGGAATTAGGAAATATTCTGCGAGAATTAATTGGAATCGCAATCTCATGTTATGCAAAGAATGCTATCTGGTACAGAAACCTCAGATGCAAAATAATGTTACTGCAATAAGAGATAGTGGTGAATTAACTAATACAATGAAAAGTAAATCGAGCTCATCAATTCCCTCCAATCTTTTAAACAAATCAATAATAATTGGAACTGATGATCCCTTGCACATACTTAAGATTAGATTTGCAAAAGGAGAAATAAGTAAAGAAGATTATCAAGAAATGAAGAGGTTACTTAGAGATGATTGATGGTCATGAG
>DATADQ010000179.1:0-2989 GCA_036258455.1 Nitrososphaeraceae archaeon
AATACTTGGTATAAATTAACAACGGAACGTTCATCCCGCCTCAAAAGCGACAATAGTGTATTAATTCCATTTCGCATTACTGATTTCCCTGTTAACAGATTACTTATGAATATCTTCCCATTCACGAAATATCATTTCGGCTTTCATTTCAATATTCAAATTCACAAGTCTTGGATCGTCGGTACCCACGACGCTATCGGTTCAAAAATAGGATTCTGAAATAGGAACGGACTACTAAGCTTTAAACTTTTTTAATTCATACTTTAGATTACATATTTGCTACGCGTCCAAGGTGATTAAGGTCAAGATTGTCCCTACTTTCTCGAATTATTTTTTAGTCTAACAATTGTGAACCATTTTTGATCCTAATTTTTAGGCCCAAGGAGTTTGTAATTTGATCAAAGTTATTGAAAGTAATCTGAATTTGCATTAACGATCTTTTTCAGAATTTGAATGATTCAGTAAATCTTTGAAAGTTTTAACACATTCATTATAAAGTTCTTGATGAAATTTTGTTCCTTCTTGACAAAGTCTGGGATTCGTATCTCCATGTGGATGATCGATATTCTGGCAAAGTCCGTTTTGCATTTTTCGTTTAAGATTTGTAACGGACCAAGACATAAACATTAATGCCATCACCCAGAATATGTATTCAACATTATTATAATCATAACTAAGTCGGCATTCATCCTGTTTTCTGTTAGCTAAGTATTTGCTTGCCTCAACAGGGCTTATCTCACCCAACCTCCACATTAAAAAAGGTACGAATACTCCTTTACCACTCTTTTCTTTACTCTCTCTCACAACTTTCTTGAACGATTGCGACCAAGCATCAATATCTTCTTCATTTATTTTGGATATATCACTTTCAAGAAGTGAATTTTCTAATATCCTGTAAAAATGGAAGATGGTATCCTGATTCATTTTGTCCATACCGTAAGTTATTTTTATGACATATAATCCGTCACTTTGAATATGCTATTTTAGAAACCCAAACGAACCCTTAACCATATATTGGAAAGATGTATTATATTGTACTCCAGTAATTAAACATCATAATTGACCATCGATAATAATGATAAGAATATAGAGTTTTCCGATAGCATTTGCACATGTAAGGAATGCAATCATAAGATGAGTAGAGACTGCTTCAAACTTCTTTGTGACTGTTGTAAAAAAGACGACCATTCTATGGTGATGAATGGATTCGAAGGATTTGAAACCAAGAATTAAGAGTTTCCAACTCGCAATAATTTATTGAAGATTTTGTTTCTGCAAATCCTTCACCCAAATATGTTCTATGGCATGTGAAGGTATCAATTCTCAACGTGTTTTAGAATTTTCACTTTCCTTTCTATAAAATGTGATTTTAACAAAATCAGTTACTATCTGCATACTTAAAGTTTCACAACGTTCTGGATTTTTTAATGCGTTGAATTCTTCAATCACAACTGTACCTGGTTTATCATATTGTCTCACCAGATAACGAATAATTATATTCTCTACTTCAGAACCATGAAATTAGAAGACTTTTTTGTTGTTGATCATTCCTTTTCTTCCGCTTTTAGTCAGAAAGAAATTCTCAAACTATCTATTGCGTCCATGATAACTTGAGTGGCGTGCACTCCAAACTTTGCCTTACAATAGTTTTCATTTGTCAGCTTTGAATCAAGTTTGTTTGTCCTTATCAAGTATGAAACCCTATTTACTGCAGCAAGATAATTCAGGGAAGATACCCAGGTCAATATGATTGTACATTTATCACAAACTTCAACTTTAGCATTGACTCCATAAATTTCACCACAAAAAACGCATTTGTTATATACTATTGACTTACTAGCCCTTGGAGCATTAATACCAAAATGAACTGTATTAAAACACTCAATACATAAGTGTTGGTTACATTTTGAACATGTGTGGTATTCTTCATGTTTACTACATTTTTCACACACTGTCATTGCTTAGAAGCACCATGCGCAAGACATCATCAAGAAACGATTGTTGTCATGAATTAAAATATTCATTATATATCTACTAGTATTATTAATTAAGTAATCTCCTATATCTAGTTATTTTACAAATAATTACAGGCTTGACAAATGTTTAATTATCGTTTTTGGAGGCTTTTGAATCAAATTTTGACACGATTTTTAGATTCAGATTCGATTTCTAGTTTTGGATTTATCCTTTAAGCAAGGTTTGGTATCGACATTTTCATAACTCTTCTTCTTAGTAGAATTGCTAGGAAAATTGACGCAATTGAAAATACTACAGCAGTAAGGAAAATCATATTGAATGATTCCAATGACGGGAAAGAATGAATAATTCCGCTGACATTTAATGGGGATTGGTGTGATTGCATATACATTCCTGCAAGAGCAGGGCCTACTGAACTTCCTATAATTCTCATAAGCATAGTTGTACCAAGCGATATTCCTGTAAACTGTTTTGGTGTAGTAAGTATAATCACATTCATAGCTCCAACGCTAGTCAAGGATAATCCAACAGCGAGAATCGCAAGGTTTAATGAAATTAATAATTCACTTGAATGGAATGTCAATAAACCAAAGAAGCTGATAGCAGTAACTACAGAACCAGCTATTATTGGTTTTAGTGAACCTAACTTCGATATAATGAAGCCTGAAGAAGCTCCAAAAACTAGAAGTACTACAGCAAATGGTAACTGCACATTCCCCGTTTTAATAACATCTTCTCCAAAACCTAGCGGCTGAGGATCTCTTACTAAAATCGGTATGGTTTGAAAGACCATGAACATGGACAATCCAACAATCATGATGATCAAATTTGCAGGCAAGATGGCCTTATTTAGCATCAACTTAAGGTCAACCAATGGATATTTTGCACGGCTTTCTGTAATTATGAATAGTATGAAAGAAATTATTCCTGTTAGAAAAAAAGATACAACCTGTATAGACAAATCAGATGAGTTATTGATAGTACTGCTACCGGAACTACCTGTTTCCATATA
>DATADQ010000180.1:0-25256 GCA_036258455.1 Nitrososphaeraceae archaeon
AAAGAGCTTACAGTGTGTTTTCCGTTGTAAAACAATTAGGTCTTATGAATAACCAATAACCATCCGTTATAGTCATTTTTCCATCCAAAGGAAAGAAATCAGGAGTGGAGACTCATACACTGGTCGCGCATATCTAAAGTATCATCGATTAGTGACACTTATAATGTCCTTATTAACTATGTCAATTTCTAATTTGGCATTGTCTTGTAATCTCATCATATTTTTTATCATCAGCATAATTAGTCCCTAAGCAATTTATTGGTAACAATAATATCGCCTTTTCTTTATCAATTTTAAATTCTACTTTGTCAAGATTTTCTTGTACGTCATATTTAAATCTTAGAAAGAATTCACTATAAGATGAAACCCGTTTCGAGAAAGATAATGTAAGAGAAGTTTTGCATGGGTTGGTAGATGAGCTTGACAAGGATGATGTAAGAGAAATTTTGCACGACGTGTTGACTGACGTTTACTCAAAGTCTAAGACTAACACTGATAGTTGAGGAGTAAGACTACTTCCATTAAAATTCAATAGTGTTGAATCGATAGTAAATATAGCCGTATCTTCCTGTATTCACTTTAGACTTTTTTAGCAGCAACGGTCAAGCGTTCATGTTATTTCACGATTAGGAAGAAAAATAAAAACTAGAAATTGAAATAAGATGGAATTGACAAAGAGAGAGAATCTTTGGTATACGTTAGAAAATCTAATCTGAAATAGTCTATTTGGACTTGGCTATAAATATCGACATAGAATATGAGTATCTATGACTGCAAAAAAATGGTTTGACAGTAACGTGTCGTTGGAACAACTTACAAAGAAAACTATTGCCGTGATAGGTTACGGTATCCAGGGAAGAGCTCAAGCAAATAATATGAAAGACTCGGGATTGAATGTAATAATCGGATTGTACAAAGGCGGAAAATCATGGAAAATTGCAGAAAATGAGGGACATGTTGTAAAAGAAGTAAAAGATGCGTCAAAATTGGCTGATATTATTCACGTTCTGACTCCAGACATGGAGCAGGCTAATGTATACAAGAATGAAATAGGACCAGGTCTTTCGGAGGGAAAAACACTAAATTTTTCTCATGGAGCGGCTATACACTGGAAATGGATTGTTCCTCCCAAAAACATTGATGTGGTAATGGTCGCTCCCAAGGGACCCGGACAAAGAGTACGAGAATTGTATCAGGAAGGGTTTGGTACACCTTCGCTGGTTGCAGTCTATCAAGATTATTCCGGAAATGCTTTAAATACTGTTTTAGGATTGGCTAAGGCCATTGGAAGCACAAGACCAGGAGTAATTGAAACCACATTCAAGGAAGAAGTTGAAACAGATTGGTTTGGAGAACAAGTAGACTTGTGCGGTGGCGCACATTCTCTGGTACTCAATGCCTTTGAGACCCTCGTTGAAGCTGGTTATCAACCGGAGGTAGCTTACTACGAATGTCTGCATGAGCTAAAACTAATTGTTGATTTGATATACAAATATGGAATAACAGGAATGTACAACAGGGTTAGTGAAACTGCAAGGTTTGGCGGTCTGACTAGAGGACCAATGATAATAAACAGCCAAGTAAAAGAGAACATGAAACGAGTCTTGAAGGATATTCAATCAGGGGAATTTGCTAATGAATGGTCTGGTGTTTATAAAAAGGATGGGAAGAATTCATTTGTTAGATTTATGAACCAATTGGAAAAAAGCCAAATAGAAATTGTTGGTAAAGAAATGAGAAAGATGATGTGGAAAAACGAAGAATAGGATTTTGGTTCGTTAAGCTCAGAGTATTTGAAAGTCCACTTAGTTTTTTTCCAATTATATTTTAATGCCTAGCTGCAAATTTGATCTATTTTTTAGTATTATTGTTACATCTTGTGGTAAAAATGCTTAGTCGTATTTAATGTTGTATATTTTCACGTGATCATAATATTTGTAGTAGAAACGAGTCATATTTGTTTCGATTAACGCTTTTATTATCAATAAATATACGATAATCGTAATAAACTATAATGTTCAACACTATATGCGGTATGAGATTGTTGATTCTATACAAGAATATCAAGGAAGGTCAGGTTAGTTTTGTGTAGCACTCAAAACCCATATGAAATTTCTAATGGTAAGCATGTAATGCTCTTGTACGAAAAAGACGAAGACCGCACTAACGCAGCAGCTCATTGGATTAATCAAGGACTCGAAGAGGAGCAGTTATGCATTTATGCATCTGTATATGCTTTTGACAAGTCGCATATATCAAGTATTTTCAATTTATCCACCAGAATAAAAAATTATCAAGAACATGTAGACAATAATAATTTACAGTGTATCAATTTTCTACCTTATTATGAATCTGCACTAAGTGGAAACCTAGTGCCATTTGACAACCTGAAGGCAAATCTAGAGAAGTTACTTCGTGACCTTGTTGTGAAAGGAAAGAAAGACAAGATAATTGTTTTTGCTGATGCAGCATGTTGTTTGTGTGAAAATAGATCGTTTGGTGAGTCTGAAATACTAGAAAAATGGTGGCAGGAAGTTCATGATGAATGGCTCCAAAATAATTACCATATCACAGTAATATGTCCTCACCCGAATCTTATGTTGCAGAGTAAACAGGACACAAAATCCAAGATTGCAGATTTGCATGACTTGATGTTCGATCTAAACAAATATGATATTACTCATTTGAGTACATCAATTGAACAAGAAAATGACACGCGAATTCTTATTGTAGAATCCGATCCTGATTTGTTGACTCTTTATACAGAATTTTTGGATGGGTGTGATATTGATGTGATTGTGGCGTCAGAGAGTAACGAATGCTTGTCTTTAGTAAAAGCAAATGATTTTGATATTATTATTTTAGACGCGCATCTGTCTGGTAATATGGCACCATGTGATCTTGCAAAAGAGATATATCGAATCAAGACAACTCAAAGAATTGTTTTAACAACTACCAATCCACTTTATAAAACTTCAAATGCAATCGATTCTTTTAGAGTAAATAAGAAAGACATTTTGGTCAAGCCATTCATGTTATCAAATCTACTAGAAGTAATCAAGAGCAAATGAATTTTTCCTGTTCTTCAATATCGTATTAGTTAATATGTCCTTTTTTTGCCTTGATAAGAATCTGTAATTCATTGCAACAATCATGTAAAATTTTCTGTGCTTGTTCTTTATTTTCAGCAGATATTATAATTCCGCCGGGACCAAATTTACATTGATTAAGTTTGATCGGGATATCCACATGGAGAACTCCTCCAATAAATTCTAATAATGAAGGATATGTCTTGCCATTCTTATATACAAATGAAGCAGAATTTTTGGTCATCAAGACCTCTTCTTCTACAGGGAATAGTAACTGGTTTTCTGTCATATTTTTCAAGATTTTCTCCTCAATTTTTGTTGCCTTCGATTTCATATTCTGACTCCGGGAAAGATTAGCTTCAAATGCCCACTCCTCCAGCTTTTCAAAGTCCACAGTATGAAATATCAAATGGTATCAATAAAATGTTGTCATACCTATTGGGCATAAGGTTTCGTTACTGACAAGATTATTACTTAAGCTTCAAAGCTGACTTACAGATTTGTCTCTCAAGTATTTCTCATATTCATAGAGTGACTTTTCTTGTGAATCAGTTTGAATTGACCCTGGTCTAAGATTCCTAATTCTTGTTATAGCGTCTTTAGCACTAAGATTTTCCTTTTTTAATAGGTAAGCGCCTAGTATCGTGCCTGTTCTTCCTCTCCCTGCTGCACAGTGAACCAATACCGCTCTTTTCGCTTCAATTTCATTTTCGATAAATTTAACAGTTGAATCTATCTCTTCAAGGGAAGGTGAATGATAGTCTTCAACTCGTATATGCAAGTAATTAATTTTCTTATTCGCTTTACCTTGTGGATTGGAATTTTTACTATCGTCAACATATAACCACCGCGATGGTAATGGGATTTCTCGTACTGTTACGATTGTACCAATTCCGTGATTCACTAGCCACATGAATTGATCGAAAGATAGAGGTAATCCACTTCCGGCAAGCTGATTATTTATCGCCCAACTGAAATTTGTGGGACGCGAAATGAACTTGCTGTAAAGCCATCGATAAGCGTCTCCAATAAGGGTCATTTTATGAGTTGAGATTTACTGAATAACAATTTAGATTTAAACCTTCATCACCAGCTAAAAAGTAAGATTGACAATCTACCTTTATTTTCTTTTGTTTCCATAATATTGTAGTCATGATTTTTCTTTGGAAATTATTAGCTTAATCTACTTTGGATATTTTAAGTTGTCAACAAATCTAATGCCGACAACTGTAAGATATATGTCCTATGTTGCATATAATATTCTGTGACAAAAAATTTCAAATGTAAAGAATGCGGCTTGTTATATCCTACACAAGATGATCTAGATTTGCATTTTAAAGATATCCATAAGGAATAGTAGGGTTATAAACTTTGTTTGTTTAATATTTTAATATATGACTTCAATTTCCCATCTGAATTTACTAATTTTAGCGATAGTTCTCATAGTAATAGGAGCAGTCTTATTGTATGCTCCCATTCCTTATCCGGCTGGAACAATTGGAAACATTCTAATCATTATCGGAATAATCGTCTTAGTTATTTGGATTGTGTTGATGGTTATTGCAGCTATAAGGCATACCTAATGTTTTTGCCGCGAACTCCTCAATCGAAGGAACAACTCACGAATTGAAATTCACAGTAACGCTTTGATATTAAATACAAAAAAAGCAAATTTAGTTGCTTTTGTTCATATAATGGTAAAATGTTAATACAAGTTCGGATCGCAATTTTGATTGCAGATTTAACACTTGCTGTGCTTTCCTAATAAGCGACTAAAGTATAAAATTTGTTACAATTACTCTTATTTTTTTAAATTATTGTGAATGAATTCAACAATTACATGAAGTGCTGTTCCTGGTCCAAAATTACCTTTTACACCTTTTTCTTCGAGTATCTTTTTGTCCTTACCAGGTATTACTCCTCCACCAATTAAAAGTATGTCATTAACGCCGCGTTCCTGTAAGAGATCTGCAACTCTAGGAAATAACGTTAAGTGAGCGCCATTTAACAAACTCATTGCAACGACATCAACATCTTCGTCAATAGCAATTTTTGCAACCTGTTCGGGGGTACAGAATAGTCCAGAATATATTACCTCCATTCCAGAATCTCTAAGAGCTCTGCATATTACTAATGCTCCCCGGTCATGACCGTCCAGTCCTAGTTTAGACACAAGAACCCTTATCGGTTTTTTTCTGCCATGAGTAAATGTAGACATATATCTAAAATTTATAGTAGAGGTTTAAAATTTTTTGTCAATTTCATCATGCAATCCTGTTGTACTGCGCATACACAAGTAACTTTTAATACTTAACTTTCCAGCTAAATCATTCGTGTCAGAGTTAGTACATGGAATTCTAAAAGGAGACAAAAGATCAATTTCGAGAGCAATCTCTATAGTTGATAACAACGAACCGGATTCAGTAAAAATAATTCATGAGATTTTTAAGAAAACGAAAAATGCCAAAACTATAGGCTTTACTGGATCAGCCGGTTCTGGTAAAAGTACGCTAATAGGAAGATTGGCAGCCGAATTTCATTCCCTTGGATACAAAGTAGCAGTCATAGCAGTCGATCCATCAAGTCCAATAACGGGTGGCGCCCTGCTAGGAGATAGGGTGCGAATGATGACAATTAGCGACGAAATTTACGTAAGGAGTATGGCCTCAAGGGGTGCTGAGGGTGGCATTTCAAGATCACTCAGGAACGTGGTAAGAATTTTAGATGCCGCTGGATATGATCTGATATTAGTAGAAAGTGTAGGAGCAGGTCAGCTAGAGATCGAAATCTCAAAGGCGGTGAATATTACAGTAGTTATTTTCAATCCACAAACCGGGGACAGCATACAGGCAATAAAAGCAGGACTTACAGAAATAGGAGACATCTATGTGATAAATAAGTCAGATTTGGAAGGAGCTAGCATCTTATATAATATTATTTTCGACCTGGTTGGCAATAATGAAAAATTGGTCTTTAAGTGTTCAGCAAAGATGAAAAAAGGAATTAAGGAATTGACAAAATCCCTCGTCAAATTATTAGATGATAAGAAATATCAGGCAAGAGAAAAATCGATATTAGAGAATGAATTGAGAGATATGATTTTAAACGTAATCAAAGAAAAATCTATTGAAAAGATAATGAATAGTCAAGAGTATAAGAAACTTGTAAACAAAATATTAAAAAAAGAAGTAGAGCCTTATAACGCAGCTTTAAATTTTGCTAATAAGATTATTGTATAGGAGATCTAAGAATGGCAAAACAGGAGATAAAAAAAATCAAAACTGATTCAGGAATTCCTGTAAAAAGAATTTTTTCTACAAAAGATCTTGTTAAAGACGAATATGATGAGGAAGCAGGTAGATTTCCATATACAAGAGGACTTTATCCAAACATGTATAGAGAAAGGCTGTGGACCATGCGACAGTACAGTGGATTTGGAAGTGCGGAAGAAACTAACAAGAGATTTAGATTCTTGTTAGAGCATGGGCAGACAGGACTTTCTCTAGCTTTTGACCTCCCAACGCAAACTGGAAGAGATTCGGACAATCCGTATTCCCAGGGTGAAGTTGGAAGGACTGGTGTTGCTATCAGTTCCATTGACAACATGATGACTTGCTTTCGAAATATTCCTTTAGAGAAGGTTAGCACTTCGATGACAATAAATTCTACCGCCTCAACTCTTTTGGCTCTTTATATCGCAGTTGCAGAATCTCAGGGAGTCTCATCTAACAGCTTGAGGGGCACGACACAAAATGATATCTTAAAGGAGTATATTGCACGTAATACATACATTTATCCTCCAAGAGAGTCAATGAGAATTATCGGTGACATGATTCAGTATTGTTCTAAGTATGTGCCACAGTGGTATCCAATAAGCATCTCTGGTTATCATATGCGTGAAGCAGGTTCAAATGCTATCCAAGAATTGGCTTTTACATTTGCCAACGCAATAGAATATATCAATACCTGTGTATCAAGGGGATTAAAAGTTGATGAATTTGCTCCGCGTTTATCGTTCTTTTTCTGCTGTACTATGGAATTCTTTGAAGAGGTGGCCAAATTTAGAGCAGCCCGTCGTATCTATGCAAAAATAATGAAAGAAAGATTTGGTGCTAAGAGCGATAAATCAACTCACTTGCGTTTTCATGTTCAGACCAGCGGTGAATCCCTAACAGCACAACAAGTGGATAACAACATAGTAAGGGTAACACTCGAAGCACTGTCAGCCGTATTGGGAGGATGTCAATCATTACACACAAATTCCAGAGATGAAGCCTTGGCTCTTCCCACTGAAGAATCTGTTAAGGTAGCATTAAGAACTCAACAGATTATCGCTAATGAGACAGGAGTAACAAAGACTGTCGATCCTCTTTCAGGATCACATTATCTTGAATATCTGACATCAGAGATAGAACGAGGAGTTGAAAAATACCTCAAGAAAATAGAAAAGATTGGCGGTTCTCTTGCAGCAATAGAAAAGGGCTTCTTTCAGGAAGAAATAAGACGTAATGCTTACCAGTTAAAGAAAGAAATAGACTACAATGATCGTATAATTGTAGGGGTAAATAAATTTCAAGATCAAAATGATGTTGAACCCAAATTGAATACCATAGATCCTGAAATAGAGATACGTCAAGTGAAAAAATTAAAAGAATTCAAGGAAAACAGAGATCAAACTAGGGTAAATTCTGAATTAAGCAAATTGCGAAGATTTGCTGAAAAGCAAGACGAAAATCTGATGCCTCATATCATCTCTGCTGTGAAGGGTCATGTTACATTGGGAGAAATAAGCGATGTGCTTGTTGATATTTTTGGCAGATATGAACCAAAATTCTCTTTTTGATGGTGATATGATATGAGAGTTGACCATGTCGCCATAGCGGTTAACAATTTGGATGAGGCGTTAAAGAACTATGAAAAGATTTTAAAAATTGATAAAATTGAGATAGAAGATGTTGCTACAGAAAGGGTCAAAGTCGCTATTTTGAGATTAGAGGATACGAGGATAGAATTAATGGAACCTACTGCAAATGACAGTCCAATAAAAAAATTCTTGACAGATCGTGGGGAGGGAATTCACCATATAGCAATTACTGCAGATGATATTGATAATGACGTTGCAAGAGCAATTGGCAATGGAACTAGAATGATTGGGGACATTAGAACTGGTTCTTATGGAAGGAAAATAACTTTTATCCATCCAAAATCAATGAATGGTGTTTTGACAGAATTCTGTCAAGCTCCGCCTGACAATAAAGAATAGTAAATTCTAACTGCTCAGAACAGAAATGGAATATCACTCGTGACGAATAACATATCTAATTTTATTTTATATTTAATTCTTATACAAATGGTCTACTTGTGTGAATCAATAATTCGAATTGGATTACAATAACAATAATAGGCAAATTACGAAATTAGTTTAGATACAAACAATTTTGTAAATTCGTCCGTATGCATGTTACCGCCCATATCCATTGTTTTTATATTCTCTTCAAGTAGACTCATCAAAGTCTTTTCTATTTTTTTTCCTAAATCTATAAGATTACCCGCCTCGCTATTCTTGTTATTGCCCGCCAACCACTCGAACATCATTTTTATAGATAAGAACATGGATGAAGGATTTGCAATATTCTTATTTGCAATATCAAACGCAGCACCATGAACAGGTTCAAATATTGCAAATTTTTCCCCAATATTTCCTGCAGGAGCCAATCCCAGGCCACCAACAACCTGTGCAGCTTCATCTGACAGGATATCTCCAAAGAGGTTTGTTGTCAGGATCACGTCAAATTTTTCAGGATTTCTAATCAAATTCATAGCGCATGCGTCAACATAGGATTCAGTAAATTCTACATCAGGATATTTCTTCGAAATATCTTTACTAATTCTAGAGAACATGGCATCCCCAACTCTCATAACATTTGACTTGTGAACACAAACAACATTTTTTTTAGCATCTCTCCTTAACGCCTCTTCAAAGGCATATTCTGCGATTTTTCTTGACGCCTCAGCGGTTGTTAACCTTAAACCTATCACAGCATCGTCTCCTATGGGAAATTCCCATCCCAAGTAAACATCCTCAGTATTTTCTCTGACAATTACTAGATCCACAGATGGATGAAGAGATTTTACATTTGGATATGATTTTGCCGGTCTGATATTAGCGTAAAGATCGAAATGCCGTCTTAGGACAAGAATTACATCTGCTGCATGTTCTCCTACAGGTGCTTTAAGACAAACGTCTGATTTTTTTATGCTCTCAAACGAAAAATCCGGGAGAGCCTTATTGTATTTCGTCAAGGCATTGTCTCCTGCTTCTACGTTAATTATATCAAACTTTATGCCAGAATAATCATTAATATTCTCAAGCAGTATCTGTCCGGAATGGGCAAGGTCCGGACCAATTCCATCGCCATCAACTAAGGAAATACTAAATCTTGTCAATACATATGAACCTAAACTAAATAGATTTTAATTTTTTGAATACAGAACCTTTCTTAACATTACTTTATTTATTGCATCTATCATTGCTTCTACTGATGCGACTACCACATCTTCTCCTGATTTTCGGGAAGAAACAACGTTACCATCTAGATCTTCGACCTTTATAGAAACCCCTGCCATTGCATCTGACCCTCCAGTAATAGATTCAAGGCGATATTCTCTTATGCGAATATTTGCCATATCTACCGCAATTTTTTGTATTGCTTTTAGTGCTGCATCTACAGGACCAACACCCGTTTCTGACGCCACCAAGTCTTTTCCATGTGTATTCAATCTTATTACTGCTGTAGGAATGATATTCATCCCAGTAATAATATGAAAATCATAAAGCTTAAATTTCTCTTCAAATTTGGTGTTGCCAATTACCTCACCTGCAATTGACAAAAGTTGTGAAGTACTAATAGATCTACCTGTGTCAGCTATGTCTTTTTGCTTCTCGATAATTTTATGTAATTGTTCTTCAGTAGGTTGAATTCCAAAATCACTCAAAATTGCACGAATTCCATGAGCCCCTGCATGTTTCCCTGCCTGAAGCCATCTTTTTCTACCGACTAGTTCAGGACTAATTGGTTCATAGGTTAGTGGATTATTTATGATGCCGTGTGTGTGAATGCCGGATTCATGGCCAAAAGCATTCTCTCCGATTATTGCCTTATTTGGTTGAACTATAACTCCCATTGTATTTGAAACGAATTTTGAAATTTCATATAGCAAGTTTACTTTTATATTGTGTTTTTTAGAATACAGACACTGTAAAGCCATAACGAATTCTTCTAGAGAAGCATTTCCTGCCCTTTCACCTATTCCGTTAACGGTAACATGTGCACAAGATGCTCCTACATTAATTGCAGCAACAGAATTTGCTACTGCAAGACCAAAATCATTGTGACAATGGACACTAATTGGTGTATCCATCTTTGTTCTTATTTCCTGAACAAGTGATGTAATATATTCGGGAGTTGAATATCCAACGGTGTCTGGAATATCTATTCTATCTGCACCTGCTTCAGTCACTGCCTTAAATACATCAATAAGAAATTTCCTATCAGATCTTGTAGCATCTTCTGCAGAAAACTCTACTTTTAATCCATGAGTCTTTGCGTATTCAACTGCCCATAGTGCCTTTTCTAGAACCCGTTGCCGGGACATTTTTAATTTGTATTCCATATGAATATCCGAAGTAGCAATAAAGGTATGAACATAATTGACGCCACAGTCGATTGCTGAATCGATGTCTGATTGAACAGTTCTTGCCAAGGCACAGACTTCTGTATCTAATTGCTGTTTTACAATTTTCTTAATTCCTTCCTTTTCACCGTCAGATACTACTGGAAATCCAGCCTCGATCGTGTCAACTCCCAGTTCAGATAGCTTAATTGCAATATTCAATTTTTGTTCTGGTGTAATAGTAACGCCCGGAGTCTGCTCACCATCTCTCAATGTTGTATCAAATATCCTTACTTTTTGAGATTCCATATATTATTCTCCTCGCTGAAGTGCGGAAACTCCGGTCCGTGCCATCTCAACTATATCATATTGTATGATTAGATTCTTAAATGCATCTATTTTATCGGGTGTTCCAATAACTTCTACTGTTACAGATTCCTTCCCAATATCCAAGATATTTGCTCTAAACACATTAGCAAAATTTATAATTTCATTTCTATTCGTAAAATCTTTAGCTCTTATCTTTATCAGGGCTAACTCTCTATAAACAGTATTGTTTACATCTAGAACATCTACTTCCACAATGTCAATAAGTTTTCTCAACTGTTTCACTAATTGATCAAGAATAGTTTCGTCTGTCCTTGTTGTAATTGTCATTCTGGACAGATCGGGTTTTTCTGTAATACCTACTGTTATACTTTCGATATTGAAATTCCTTGCACGAAAGAGATTGGTGATACGAAATAGCACCCCTGGTTTATTTTCAACCAGAGATGAAATGATATACAACGGTTTGTTTCGGTATTCTTTAGAGCTCATGTATCATGCCCCTGTTATCATATCTTTAAGTCCAGTACCCGGAGCGACAAAAGGATATACGTCCTCTTCAGGGTCGATTGTAATGTCAATCACCGTTGCAACGTCTGTTCTGAGTGCACTTTTTATTGCTTTTTCTAACTCACCCATAGATTGAACTTTCATTCCATTTGCCCCATACGCTTCTGCAATCTTGACATAATCTGGACAACTTTTTTGATGAACCCCCATGTATCTCCTGTCATAAAAAGTTCTCTGCCATTGTGCAACCATTCCTAACATATTATTATTCAACAAAAATATAATCACTGGCAAATTTTCTAACACTGAAACTGCTAGCGAATTTTCAGTCATGTTAAATGATCCATCTCCTGCAACATCAACAACATGTACATCTGGTCTAGCAGCCTTTGCTCCAATTGATGCTGGAAAGCCAAATCCCATTGTTCCCAATCCAGTTGAGCTAAAAAAGGTACCAGGTGAGATAACATCAAAGTGTAATGAGGTCCACATTTGGCACTGGCCCACTTCTGTTGTTACAATAGAGTCTGGAGGCAATAATTCCCTCAATTTTTTTAGTGCTTTTCTGGCAGTCAACTCTCTAGGGTAATCTCTAATATTTTGTGAAAAATAATCGATGAGCTCTTTTCTTCTCTTAAGCCAGGAATTCTCAGTATTTTTTTTCGTCACTGCCTTTGATAACATCTTAACCATAGTTCTGAGTGCTGATTTTACGTCACCAACAATAGCAATATCTACTGACTTGTTTTTTCCAATTTCGGCTGGATCTATATCAAGATGTATGATATTCATACCTTTACCAAATTCATCGAACCTTCCAACGGAACGATCTGAAAATCTTGCGCCAACTGCAAGTATACAGTCTGCTTCAAGTATAATCTTATTTGCTTCTGCATGGCCATGCATTCCTATAGGACCCATCGCTAGCGGATGATTTTCAGGAAAAGCTCCTTTGCCCTTAAATGTAGTAACAACTGGGGCCATAATTAGTTCAGCTACTGCCTGAAGTTCGGAGAAAGCACCTGACAAAATAACCCCACCACCAGCCATAATAATTGGCCGTTGTGAGGAGACTAATAGTTCAACGGCCTTTCCTAGATTAGATAAATCGGGATCTACTGCTGGTTTGTATCCCCTTACTTTTATGAGATCTGGAAATTGTATATTAGTAACGTCTTGCTGCACATCTTTTGGGATATCAATCAGAACTGGTCCAGGTCTACCACTTTCTGCAATATAGAATGATTTTTTTACAACCTCTGGAATCTCAGTTGCAAATCTGGGTTGAAAGGCGTATTTTGTGCATGGATTAGCAACACCAATAATATCAGTTTCTTGAAAAGCGTCTTTTCCAATCATGTTCATCGGAACTTGTCCAGTTATTGCAATTAACGGTGAAGAATCTGCGTAGGCAGTCGCTATTCCTGTAATCAAGTTTGTTGCGCCTGGTCCTGAAGTTGCCATACACACTCCTGCCTTCCTCTTTATTCTGGCATAACCGTCGGCCATATGAGCAGCAGATTGTTCATGTCTTACCAAAATGTGCCTAAACTTAGCATCAACGAGTGCATCGTAAATTGGTAGATTTGCCCCACCTGGAAGTCCAAAAACTATGTCAACACCTTCTTTTTCCAGGGAATACATTAGAGCTTTAGCACCACTCATTTCAGACATTCTACGAATATTCATTGATACTTCGTATATATACTCGTTGTCAATTCAATTAGATGCATTTGCATGGTTTATCAGTTAAGGCTATTGCACAAAGCAAGAAAGTTAATGCGAATAATTTCCGAATTGAAATTTCTTGTAAAGATTAAAGTAGACATGAATAGTCTCTTTTAACCACATGAGTTCCAGTGAGAAAAGTGATCGATTTGCTGAAGATAGCAAATACGTCAAACTCTCACATGATTTTTTCAAGAGATACATTACTGAGGGAAGTACTATAGGCCTGGGCAGCGGTAGCACTGTAGAAAATATTGTACGCAATTTTGCTTTTTTGGGATATAAAGATTCCTTGGAATTTATTGTTAGCTCTCTTCAAATAAGAATTGTATCTGAGTCCATAGGCTTAAATATAGTTGACCAAAACAAGAGTGGAAAAATTGACGTTGTCTTGGATGGTGCTGATCAGATAGATTCAGATTACAATATGATAAAAGGAGGAGGAGGCGCTCTTTTAAAGGAAAAAATCCTAATTTCATCTTCACAAAAATTTGTAATCGTTGCCCAGGCTAACAAATTTGTTGATAAATTTAATATAGCAATCCCCATAGAGGTTACACCATTTGGGAGAACCTATGTAATGACGGAACTGGAGAAAATTGGAGGTTTACCAAAGATGCGTATGTTGAATAAAGGTTATCCGTTCATAACTGAAAATGGCAACATAATTTATGACACTTTGTTACCAAAATATGATAATTTAAAAGAGACTGAAAGGGATATTAAAAATATTCCCGGTGTCATAGAAGTGGGATTATTTACCATTCAGGCTGATTCTTATTACAAGATAACCAGTGAGAACGATTTCGAATTTGTAACACCGAAGAAAGTCTAACGACTAGCAATTATTTGAAGATCAAATTTCACATTCCCTACTTTAAACTTTTTAGTTTTGAGCCATACAACATATTTTGTTAGAAAATTTTAGACAAATTTTTCATATCTTCTTTCAGCAGATATGACAAAGTCAAATGGATTTAATGAAATTCCACAATTCTTGCAAGTACCGTTAATAGGCCTTAACATATCACGAACAGATTTTAAATTCGATATTCTGTTGTTTAAGCTCCCACATTTGTTGCAAACCAATTCAATATTGTAGTATGACAATAATGAAATACTGATAATATTGAATATCTTTTATTAGGTTAATTAGTTGTGACAAGAAAAACTAATTGATATAACAATCTTCAGTTACGATTTATCATTTTTGAATATTTTCCTGGCTTTCTAGAAAAGATGCTCCTACAACCCTCACAGCAAAAATAGTATTTCTTTCCATTGTACTCATGAATAGTGGCCAGGTCTTCATCCATTTCTATTCCACACACAGGATCGACGGGCATTATGGTTTACTAGATATCATTTCTATTTATATTGTGTTCTTCAAAATATTCAATCTATTAGACCTGACTGAGAATTAGAATTGACCCGAATTACAAGAATCATCTTATTCGATGGGACACGGCTTTAGAATTTCTGAAATGTCAACAGAATGGCACATGACAGAATCGGAACGAAAGCAGTTGATTGATGGATTAAAATATTGGCATGTTGTGACAAGTGAAATGATGAAAATGGCAAAACTATTTTATGACGTGTTAAAAGGTAACAGACAATATGATGATCAAGTCCAAATTGAAATCAAAAAATTAATGAGATTTCCCGCATTCGTTGCATACATAAATGAGCATAAAATAGACCCTTTTACAATTCCATTTGCTAGAATGTATGACAAATATGAGATACCTTCAAGACTAGAAAAAAGAAACAATTCTTATAAAAAATCACAGGATTTTAGTAGTGAATAATATCAATTTTTTCCATCGAATGAATAATTAAGAAAGCAATCTTTTTTAATTTCTTTATGGATCATATTTATAACAAAAACTCCAATTCATCTTGGTGGTTTTTGTTGCTGGCTACCAATGGTATGGGCTTGTGTTATGGAGCCTATACTTCTAATTTATTGAATTAAACCTAGACAAGATTACGTTACTAGATTTCTTTCTTTTGATTCCGCCACGTTGCAAAACTAGATCATTAAGTTTGACACACCATTATCTGTAGTATCTTTGTTTTTCCATTTGGTTTGATGCTATTTTTGCCTTTAAACTAAGCACAATCTAGAGATATATAATGAAGGCAAGGCAAAATTTAGAATATCTAAAAAACCTTATATACAATCCTAGTCAATAATGTTATACCTAAACACCAACTGGGGGGTCTCGGTTGTTTCTTGTTCAGGACCCGGGAATCCCAGTTGATTTATGCCTTTTGTACCAAAACCATGAGTATATTAGTTTTGCCTATTAATTTTGCCTTTAGAACAAAATATTCATAAATTCAAAATATAGAAGATGCAATATTTTTAACGTGCTTGTAAACCTAACGTTATTCTTTCAAAATTCTATAGAAATTATTCAAATTACGTCAGAAATTTCTTATTATTATTTAATATTCACCATTTGTTAAGAAAGGCATAAATAATTTATCAACATAAAATTTTCGTTGATAGGTGAGACACAGCTCCGCGCCAGGAGAACAAGAATTAAAATTTTGCAAGCTATTGCAGATAGCAATGGCGTAGCTGGCTTTTCTCAAATTAAATATGCGACTGATCTGTCTACAGGATCTATCTACTATCATCTTGGGAGAATGGTTCGATATGTAATAAAGAAATCGAAGCAGTACCACATCACAAAGGAAGGTTTAGACTTATTACGTGAACACAATGGAACCATGATAATGAAATAATTTTTACTCTATCATAGCCAAATTTTTATTTGCAATTTTCGTAAGTTCACATCATATTTTGTCATCATCGTGCACAGAGAGGGTCTTAAAACGGAAATTAAAGAAAATTGTGAGTAAATATCTTGATAATTCGTTACTTTTGTCCGGTGGATTGGATAGTAGCATCTTATGTTATTTGATGAGACCTAAATTAAGTATTGTAACCTCTCTAGGTCCCAACTCGCAAGACTTAAAATATGCAAAGATCATAGCAAAAAAATATAGTCAAAATCATGTTGAGTGTATTGTTGACTTTGAGGACATTCTTGAGATAGTGCCGAACATGATTAAGATGTTCAAGACCTTCGATCCACTGGAAATTAGAAATTCCTCTGTCATTTTCTTTGCTGTAAGAGAGGCTAAATATCATGGATACGATGGCGTAGTTACTGGTGATGGTGCAGATGAATTATTTGCTGGATATAATTACTTGCGAAGATATTTTGCAGACTTAGGAAAATTACAGGAAATTCTAGTTGAACTATGGAAAATAATGAGGTTTTCTTCACGAAAAATAGGAGAGACACTGGGAATAACTGTCAATACTCCATATCTAGAAGAACCGCTTTACGATTTGGCAATTTCAATTGACATAAATGAAAAGGTAGGAGAATATGCGAGTAAAAAATGGGGAAAATTCATTTTAAGAAAAGCCTTTGCAAAAGAATTTGGGTCAACAGTATGGAGAAACAAGATGGCATTGGAACAAGGTTCAGGTTTTAAACAAATTTCAAATAAATTTGGAGATTTCATTGATGATAAAGATTTTGAAAAGGAATCAAATACTGCTGCTCTTGATAATGTGACAGTGAGAGACAAAGAACATCTCTATTATTATAGGATTTACAAATCATTTTTTGGATGCCCTGCCAAAGAATCATGTAATTCGCTTAGGTGTTCGTTCTGTAGCGCTTGTTTACCGTATCCCAAATATTGTTATACTTGTGGTGCTTTTCCACCTATTTGAATTCATTTGTATTCTAATTGGATAAACCGTAAACGTCTAAATATCTTTTTTTAGGAAATAAATGATGACTGTTATGGGAGGCAATCCATTCAAGAAATGTATCAACCCTGCATGTAATCTTACTTACGAAATTAATAATAACACACTAGTTTGTAAATGCGGTTCATTTTTGGATATTATTTATCAAAATAATTTTTCTCGAGAATTAATCCAAGTTTTCTATCAGCGTAGAAATCATGGTGGAAACATCTACAATGAGAGTGGAGTATGGAGATTTCGAGAACTAATTAACTTCGCCCACTTGGATACAGAAGATTTTGAACAATGCTCCAGAATTCTAGTTTCACTTGACGGTTCTGAAGGCAGGCAATCAAAACCTTACAAAATGAAAAAGGTTTCAGAATATTCTCTAATTGATAACGATTCCCTCTTATTACAGCCTGAAGGTTACAATCCTAGTGGTTCATTTAAAGACAACGGAATGTCCACAGCTGTGACACATGCAAAAATGATAAATATGAATAGAATCATCTGTGCCTCAACAGGAAATACTTCGGCATCTGCTGCAATGTACGCTGCAAATGAAAATATCGAATGTGAAGTATTTGTTCCAAAAGGAGAGATAGCACCTGGTAAACTTGGTCAGGCATTTCAGTTTGGTGCACAAGTGATTGAGATAGATGGCAATTTTGATGACGCTCTTACATATTCATTGAAAGAAGCCCAACAACAAGATGCTTACACGGTGAATTCTATTAATCCATTCAGGATAGAAGGACAGAAAACAATAGTATACAGAGCGCTGGAGTATCTGGATTGGAATCCACCTGATTGGATAGTTTATCCGGGGGGTGCATTAGGAAATACTTCTAGTTGTGGGAAGGCATTAATGGAGCTTTACGATCATGGGTGGATAAAAAAAATTCCAAGGTTAGTTGTCGTAAACGCAGAAGGGGCAAATACCTTTTATGAATTAGTTAATGGTTTGTTTGAAGGCAAGAAACTAAGATGGAATAATGGAAGGCCTGACTTGAACCTAATAAAAGAATATTATGATGAAAAGGACAAGAAAAGAATCAGACCGCATACTAAAGCCACTGCAATACAAATAGGGAAACCAGCAAATTTGATCAAGGCATTAAGATCGATAGACTTTACTAACGGAATTGTTACACAAGTTTCCGATAAGGAAATGAGTGACGGAATGGCATTAGTCGGGCTAAACGGATTTGATTGTGAAATGGCCTCAGGTGCTGTCCCTGCGGGATTAAGGAAGCTCAGGAAAGCGGAGATAATTAAAAAGGACGATATTGTAGTAGGAATACTGACTGGCAAACAAAAAGATCCCATGCTATCAATTAATTATCATTCGAATCAAAGCAACACGTTTTCCAAACCCCCAGTTGCAAGATAGGAATGTCTGAATACTTTGTACACTTAAACTACGAGAAAGTGATTAATGAAATCACAAGATTTATTTCAGAACAAGTAAGATCGAGGAATAAAAATGGCGTAGTAATCGGACTGAGCGGTGGTCTTGACTCTTGCGTTTGTCTTGTACTAGCATCAAGAGCCATAGATAGAAATAGAATAATGGGTCTGATTATGCCAGAAAAAGGACTTACACCGAAAAAGGACGCTGACAATGCTCGTCAACTAGCAAATGAGATGAAAATCAAATATAAGGAAATTCATTTTGAACATGCAAAAAAAATTTTGGTGAACAACTTACCAAAGGACAAACAATCCGGTGGAAATATTTCAGCAAGACTCAGAATGGCATTGCTATATCATATTGCAGGTATCGGTAATCTTTTAGTACTAGGTACCTCCGACAAGAGTGAACTACTTATCGGCTATTTTACCAAGTTTGGTGATGGTGGAGCTGACATACTTCCTCTTGGAGGACTGTATAAGAGCCAAGTCAAATTGTTAGGAAAGCAACTAGGTCTATCCGAGCAAATTCTCAATCAGCCTAGCAGCCCTAGGTTTTGGAAAGGGCATGTTGCAGAAAAAGAAATTGGGCTTTCATACCGTGAGATAGATACTATCTTGCAATGCTATCTAAGGAATGATTTGAATAACTGTAAACAAAGCAAGAGAAAGATAAAATTAGTAACTGACATGATAAGAAAATCTCAACATAAGAGGGAACAAATACCTATATGCGATCCGCTATAGCTTAGACTCTCCTTTGGATAAGCAGAAAGCAATCCAAAATAGAAATAAATTCAATTTATTGCATCATTAGTTTAACTTTTATATTGATTAAAGCCTTTGAATAAGGTTGCCTATATCAAGCAATCAGTTAAAGATACTTACCATCGTTGCAACAATTGTTGGGATTTATGGAGTAGTGATTTTTATTCTGACTAATTCGCCGCTTTTCTTATTCACATCAGTGGCAAATTTAGGCCTTGCCGCTTTTTTTTGGTATAAATACTCTAATAAAAATAAACAGGTGACTTCCAAAAAGGGCAGATAACCAGGACATGAATCTATCTAAGGGAGGAACAATATCAATAGGGCCATTGATGCAAGTGAGGCAAGAAGTATGATCGTTGCCTTCCACATTGCCTTGGAAGCCTTTTCTCCAATATCCCATATACCTCCCCCAACGTATGTGTTTTTAATTCTCGTGTAGCTATAAACTTTTTCAAAATCGGCTGAAGGCGTCCAAGTAAAGTCATACTTTGGAGTATTCTTTTTAATAGTAATCGATTCATCATAGTTTTTCTTACCAATTGCGTCAGATAGTACTTCATATGCCTCAACGATTTTCATGAATTTTTCCTTAGAGTCTACATTCTTATTTTTATCTGGATGATATTTCAAGGCATTTGTTCTGAACGATTTTCTTATTTCATCTAATGAAGCATTCCTGTTCAGGCCGAGAACTTTATAATAATCATCCATATATTATTTGACAAGGATCGAATAAATAATCATTTCACATTCTAAAGTTTGTTTTTTAGACAGTATGGTAATACCTACCTCAATACCCATCGTTGAGATTTCACATCCTGTACAGATAGCAAGCATCATATACACCAACAAAATATCATTAATTAATTATGACTGCGGAAAGTCCTGATACAAAATTCATTGTTCCTGTAAAAGGAGTTGAGAAAAGTATCAAGTTAGATGATAAGGCCAAATCAGAATTACAAGCTATTGGAATGGCGGATGAAAAAGGCAAGCTAAAATTAAAGGGTGTGAGTCCAAAAATGTTAAAGAGAATGAAGCTTGAAGCTGTAGATTGTCCAGTTTTTAAAAAAGAATTGGGATTCATACAGTGTTATGTATGCAGTAATTTCCATAGTAGAATTATGGGTAAGGTCTATTGTAAAGGAGAACCATTGTCATAATATCACCACAAATCCTCTTAGTAATGCAACTTGACTAAAGAATTAGGCATAACAGTAAAGAAGTCATTTGATTTCAGTGATTGGTATACTCAATGCGTACTCAAATCAGGTATAGCTGACTATTCACCAAGCAAAGGGTTCATAATCCTTCGCCCATACGGTTATGCCATATGGGAAATTATTAGAGAAATACTTGATAATGAACTAAAGAGAACTGGACACAAAAATGGTTTTCTACCAGTATTAATCCCTGAAAGTCTCCTTACTAAGGAGAAGCATCATTTCGATGGATTTATGCCAGAAGTATTTTGGGTGACCAGGTCGGGTAATGATGAGCTAGGCGAAAAATTAGCAGTTAGACCAACTTCAGAGACACTTGCATATTCTATGTTCTCAAAATGGATATCAAGTTACAGAGATTTGCCGCTGAAAATGAATTTTTGGAATAGTGCATTGCGAGCTGAAATAAAATCTACCAAACCCTTAATTAGAAATTCAGAATTTCTTTGGCAAGAAGGACATACTGCACATACTGATGAAATAGAGGCGGATAAGGAAGTTAGAATGATACTTGATGTTTATAAAAATTTGATAGAAGAATATCTTGCAATTCCAACTATCTCTGGACTCAAGTCAGATAAGGAGAAATTTGTCGGTGCGAAATATACCAGTAGCCTAGAATCGCTAATGGCAGATGGGAAGATATTGCAAATGGCTACTTCCCATAATTTAGCTCAAAACTTCTCAAAACCTTTTGAAATAAAATTTCTAGATAAAGACACGAATGAACAATTTGTCTGGCAAACGTCATGGGGGATTTCTTGGCGAGTTATTGGAGCATTAATAATGGTGCATGGGGATGATAAGGGCCTTATACTTCCTCCTAAAATTTCACCAACACAGATGATCATTGTTCCTATTTATAAGGACGAAAGTAAAGAAATAGTGAAACAAAAGGCATATGAATTAGAAAAAAAATTAAAAGACTCTAATATCCGTGCATATACTGATGATAGGGATGAATATACTTCAGGATGGAAGTTTAATGATTGGGAGATGAAAGGAGTGCCTTTAAGGGCAAATATCGGACTACGAGACATACAGGAAAATCAAGTCGAATTGATAAGGAGAGATACTAAGGAAAGATTTTATGTCAAAGAAAAAGAACTTGTTAACCAAACATTGTTTATTTTACAAAAAATACAATCGAACATGTTTACTCGTGCAAAAAACCATCTTCAATCAAACACAAGAACTGCCACAACTTTGGAAGAACTACTCTCAATACTAAACTCAGCGGGAGGATTTGTAGCTTGTAGTTGGTGTGGAAAGAGAGAATGTGAAGATCTTGTAAAAGAAAAGACAACAGCAGACATTCGAATAATTCCATTTAATACTAAAAAAAATGTTTCACCATGTATTGCATGCGCAAATCAAGGTACCACCGAAGTATACTTTGGTAGAGCATATTAGGAAAAGAGATTCAAGTTCTGACAAGAATTGAACATTGATGAATTATTTTCATTTTATGATGATTTTGGGTATTTGGGTATATTTCTAATTAGTTTTATTGGAAGTTTAGTAGTTTTTGTGCCTATACCATACTTTCCGGTATTGATTACCGCAGCATTTAATAGTAATTTAGATCCTACGTTGATTGCACTATCCAGCGCGATAGGCGCGGTATCTGCAAAATTAATTATTTTTTACGCCAGCTATTATGGTAGAAATATTCTTAGTCCAAAAATTAAGGGAAAAATGGTTCCTTTACAGAGATTACTAGGCAGGTACGGTGGAATAGGCGCATTTATCGCAGCAGTTAGTCCTATACCGGATGATATAGTGTTTATTCCATTAGGTCTTGCCAAATACAGCCCTTGGAAATTTGCTATAGCAACATTTCTTGGTAAATTTGTCCTAAATGAGATTATCGTTTTGGGAACTATCTATTTTGGAAAACCATTTGTAACGGACCTCATGTCAAAATCCATTGATATAGATTATCCTATCGTAGTAACTATTGCAAGTATTGCGGCCTTGGGAGTAATAATTTATTTTGCATTAAAGGTAGATTGGGCAAAAATTATCGGTCACTGGTTTCCATGGACTTTGGACAAAGACCAAGGGAACAAGTAATAGGAAGTACTATATTATTTTTCTATCTCAAAAATTGTTAATGACATTCGTTATTACTATATTTTCCATATTTGAAGATTCAGTGTTTTCTATTAGTAGAAATTCTTGAATCTATTTCCGCAACACAATTGCACAACATTCTTAGAATATCATCTACCCAATTTTATTTATAATATAGATTAAAATAATTAATGAATCATGAATTCAAAATTTATTTTGATTCCCTTAGTACTATCAATAGTTGGTACATTGTTCTGCAGTATTATGACCAGTATCGCGTTTTCTATAGACCCATCTAAAAACAAGGTAAATATTCTAACGGGTTCAAAAAATAATAATGACTGCAACGAAGATGGCACTGGTACAAATAACGCTGCTTGCTTTAAAATAGATCAGACAACAACTCAAGATATTAGCATAAATGGGGAGAAAAACAAAGTAACTTTTGACATTAACCTGGATCAGGGTCAAAAATGTGATGAAAATGCTGCTGGAAATAATAATGCAGGATGTACTAACAGAAGCACAAATTTTCTTGATTCAGTTGATGTTTTCGGTAATAATAACAACATCAATTACGATATAAATACGAAGCAAATAGATGATTGCGATGATCAAAGAAATGGTGATAACAACAGTGAATGTCTGAATGATTTACAAAATATCATTACCAGTTTAACTCTTACTGGAGACAGCAACACTGTTGATCTGAGTATGAAGACAGAACAAATTAACGAGTGTGATGATAACACTGACAATGACAATTCATTAGTTTGTAACAATAAACTTCATAACCTTACCAATCCTTAACTATAAATTTACAACAAACAAGACTTAATGATTAGTACCTTTTAATAATTAATATCTCCCTGACATTATAAAATAGTGATAAGAAAAAAGCTATAAGAACAGCATTCAAATATTTTGTTCCTTCTTCTTGCCCAGACGGAAATGCATGATACCTAGGAACGTTATCTGGAAGATCATTGCAATAACCACAGACATGGATATTCCATCAATCCCAAATTGTCTTCCAAGAATAACAATAAGAATTATTTGTGTTACTTGATAGATTATAGAAGAAATTAAAACATAACGGGTCAGTTTCATTGCCAAGAACTTTGAGTTGAGTGTACCTGCTATCATCATTGGGATGATACCCAGACTCAGAATTCTTATGGAATTAAGCGAATTCATGTAATTTGGAAAGAAGACCTCTAGAATTACTGGTGCAAAAATGAATACCAGTACAGTAATAATTATAGAAAGTGCAATCCCGTATATTCTTAGCCTGTTTCTTTTCCTTCCACTTGACTCTTCAGGTATTAAATATTGATAAAAGCTGACTGAAATCATACTAAAAAACATTAAGAACTGAAATCCCAATTGATAATAACCCAGAATTGTATAGCCGTAGATAGGAGCAATAATTAATTTATCAAGATACAATAATAACGCGTTGGAGAGATTGTATGAATATAGATGTAATGAGGTTTTAAACTCTTTTCTTATTTTATCAAATCTTTTACTAAATTGTGGTATAGTCTTGAAATACGGAACGCTAAAAACGAAAAAAGAAATAACGAATCCAATAATAATTCCTGAAATTCCAAAGAAACTGTATAGTATTATTGATAAAACAAGCTGCGATGCCCTTGAACCAATCATGTTGATAGCATATTTTGAATATAGCTTTCTACTCAAAAGTTCATAGCAGGACATCATCCAAAAAGCCATTCCCATCACATACAGTCCGAGTAACCAATTAATGAGCGAGGCAATTATGGCACAAACTGTCGCAGAAATTAGAATCACTTGATTTGCTTGAATATCTATCTGTTTATGTCCCTGGGGTACCAATGTCGTTACAGCCGTATTAAGACCAAGCAACGATATACTTGAGGACAAGGAACCGATTGCTATTACATAATTTATTTGTCCATATTCATGAACGTCCTGCAACGTGGCAAGCAATAACCAAAATATTCCTGTAAGTGTTGCACCAACAAAATTACCTAGTGTAATGTAGATTAATCCTTCGTGGTGACGAACCGATTTGAATATCTTGTTTCATCTCCAATAAGTGACTTTTTTATGGGTATACTTTGAATCATTATAGAATACAACCAATCTACTTCCCATACTCAATCTACCGCTTTATTTTCAGTGGATTTTGAAATCATATTAAACCATGCTCTTGTTTCACTTTTAACCATAAAACAGCTAATTCCTGATAGGAATGAACGCAACAGTTTTTTTTCGTCTTCTAATAATTCAAATGCTGTTCTTCCATTAATAGATATATACTTTAGTAGCTCTGCGTACGGAGGAAAAATAAAAGCATCGTCACTATTTTCAACGGCAAGATCAAGCGCACTAGTACTATCCAGTGGAATGAAGTCATTACCTTCTCTTTCGAGAAAATACAAGTTATCTATTTTGGTATCCTTTTTGATTTTTGCATCTTGCAAAATTGAATTGATACTATATTTCGGTGGTCTAACTATGGATTGACCAATGGTATTTATGGTAAAGATTGGTACGTTTAACTTAGCTAGTTTGTGCATAAATGCTCTTCCTCTTTTAGAATGAATCAAGCTTCGCACCCTCATACTGCGATCAGTGTCACGAGTATTAGAAACGCTAACAGCAGTTTTAAAA
>DATADQ010000181.1:0-2273 GCA_036258455.1 Nitrososphaeraceae archaeon
TCTCGTCGCTTTTTTTAATCTGAGTGATTGTCCGGATGAATCTTGGATCTCATTGAGTGTAGTGCCTGATAGATATGAAATAAAGGCAGGTAAAATGGGCAATATGCATGGTGAGAAAAACGATCCTGCACCCGCAAGTGCAGAAATAAGTAACACAGGCTCGACCATACCGATTATGACTCTATTTTAAATTAATACTTTTGTCCAAATTAATACCAGATTTCTTACAAATTCAAATTTGAAATATTGTCATGTTTTTGTATTTACCATTGTTAGACAATGAATCAATGAAAAATTAGTGTCTGAAAATTCTGATTTTATTTGTTATTTCTTTATCTCCGTGAGTCTTAATGCATCAAGGTCTTGCTCTGTTTCCATTTCATTCTTGTTTCCATAAACTATCAATATTCTGTCGTCATCGTTAATGACATAATTTGCAATTGAGTCTGTTTTATTTCCATTAATATAAAATTCTAGATTTGAATTTCCGTCACTGCAATAACTTGTTTTATTTTCAAGAGTAAAGCAGCGGTCAGTGACATTCATAACTAAGCTATTAAAGAATTCTCCAACGGGAACGCCAGTCGCATGCCTATGAAGTGTATTACCATCATTATTTTCCACGTGGATATATTTGGACTGGACCTGGTACTTTGGCTCACTAAAATTCAATTTAACGCCATCTAATTTCACAGCAAATGCTGCATGGACATGGTCAGAACCAAGGGCACCAAAATTCTGACTTGGGCTCTCCAAATTTTCAGAATATATAGTTACTGAATAAGCCATTATAGCTAGTAGTACTATCACCGCTGGTACAATGATCATCAAATTCCTATTTCTTCTCTTTCGGGTTACAGCGAAGTAGCTCTTATTCTCCCTCTCTTTTCTAGGATTGAGGGGTTTGTCCTTCTTTGTATTATTGTCCTTCTTTTTATTATGCTTCATTATTGTCCAACTACTGACGATTTATCCATTAGAACTTTGATGGATAATTTAAAGAAATCTTTGGCAATATGAGAATATATGAAAGTTCCTTTTAATTTTGATATTTATACAAATTATGGGCTTGTATAGATTCGTTTAAATTTTTCTGGCAATTCAGGATTCCCATAATCATCAGAATATGCAGAATAGACATTAATTTTCTCTCCATGTTTGATTTCATACGATCCGATGAGTCTAATATTATTTCTATATTCTTCGTATAGCGGTATTAGTTGCATAGCAAAATTTTCTGTAATAAGAATATGCCAGCTATCACCGAGGTCCATAACCCTCCTTGCCATTATTATGCCGGGCCCCCAGACGTTAACTCTGTTTGATATATCATACACGGTGAATACCGGCCCAGAACTTAGGCCAATTCTGACTGTGATTGCGTTATCTATCCCCATTCGTTTATTGTACTTGCGGAGAAAGCCATGTAGCTCAACGCTCAACTTGTATGGCAATTCAGGGTTGTTTTCATAACCTATCGCCATACCGTCTCCTGCAGGAAGAATTATTTTCAGGTCGTCAGATATTTTCCTAAATGAATTACAGGAACTGATAAATTCATTTAACCTTACGATCTTTTCCTTTTGCCTGTGAACGGCCAACTCCGGATTAGATAATCCTACAATATCAATAAAACAAAAGTTATAATTCAGAACTTCGTATTTTGGATCAAGGTCCTTAAAAACTGACATGAATTTTCTGTATATTCTTGCACATCCTTCTGAATGAAACGGTAGGTCAAGGTAATAAACTGGAGGATGTTGAATGACTCTCCCATCTAATGTACATTTAAGAAGGTCGCCTGCAAAGGTGAATCGGCCATTTTTATCAATATTAAACTGTATCCAGGTCGGTTTTGTCATAGCATGACCGGCTACAGAAAGCAGTCGTATTTTTCTAATCAAGGAGTTGCTAGACTCCTCAAATTTCATCTCCATTATTCCATCGCAAAATGAGACTATAGGATGATACTCTGCTGAAATCGGAGAATCAATAGTAAAAATTCCTATTGTTTTTCTTTTCTTCAGCTGGACAACTAGTTTTGCCAAAAATTTCCTAATTGAAGTAACGTCAAAAATATTACAAAAATGATTCAATGAATCCATGACAAAATATACTATATTGTCTGCATCATTCTTACCATTACTATTCTGTTGATCCGAAGATGCTTCAATTCGTATATCCGAAAGGTAAGAACTTATTTGCTTTAGTGTTTCATCAAGAGATTTTTCGTTCGGAGTTTCATACGAGAGGACAGGGTTTAAAAATAACGA
>DATADQ010000182.1:0-6896 GCA_036258455.1 Nitrososphaeraceae archaeon
AGCTCCAGGAGCCGATGATGATGCCAGTGGCGTAGCTGCAGTTTTGGAACTAGCAAGAATTCTTACTCAAGTAAATTTGAAGAATAATATACAATTTGTTTTATTCTCTGGCGAGGAACAAGGCCAGTGGGGATCGACAGCCTTTGTAAAAGATCTACAGGCTAACGACATAAAGCCAGACTTAGTAATAAACTTGGACATGATTGGCTATCCTTCTCTTGGATTAAGTAATGTAGCTATTGAGTATGATGAAGGAAATAAAAGTAAAGCAAACGACAAATATTCGAAGAAAGTAGGGAAGTTTATCAAAGGGATAGCCCCAAAATATACAAATTTAGAAGGTTCATTGAGCGCACTTGGAAAAACAGACCTTGTTCCATTTGAGGTCGCAGGTATTACAGTAATAGGGCTTCACGACGGAGGTTCTCAGCACAACCCTCACTACCATAATATATCTGATACTCCGGCTACTCTAGATATAGAATATTTGACTTCGGTAACGCAACTTGCCCTGGTTACGATATTAGAATTCGAGTGCTTTTGAAGAGCAGAATCATGCAAGGTACTCAGACAATTGATTTTAGCTTAGAGACTCCGCGAATAGTAACGTCTGATTTTATCTATCTTGGATTTAAATCATTCATATCTGACATTTATTTGCAGATTGATCCATATTAGTAAGTACTTAAAGGGACCAATTGTAGAGCATGTAGTGACTAACTATATGGTAACGAAGATGTGATTTTCTTGAGTACAGAGGTAGTCTCGTCCATAGGAATATCGGATCCTAAAATGAGCAAAGTCTGATTTGCTCCGCCGCCGCCGACTTCTCTAAAGTCTCTGAAGGAATATTGATCAAGTATGCTTACATTATTTTCATCAAGTATCTCAGAATGTTTTTTGATATCCTTTGTTGGAACCATAATGACGGACATCTTGTCGTATGAGGATTTTAGATCAGTATTACTCGTATTATTTGACCGAGAATCTGGGTCTTTTATGGTTATAGTTCCGTTCATCACAAAATCCGGATCTTGACTGTTCGCATCATATTCAAAGTAATTAAACTTGCCGCTTTGGTTTAAAAATAGTGGCTTACTTGCTGAATTGAATTTTAAGACAGAATTAAAGATTTCCTTCGAGTTCTCGTCGGTTAATGTAACTTTGCGCGTATGGCCCACATCTCCGGTAAACCAGACAATCGAAGTGCCTCGAGGGGCAACTAGATTTTGCGGAACATACGGTTGGTTTATCAATCTCTGATCCTTTGGCAGTAGCGGTGATTCATGTGCTTCATTGGGGATCAAAATAACAAAGTTCTTTATTGATTCAGGAAGAATCATCGTTTTATTTTCTAAAATATTTGAGGCAATATTTTACAAGTCCCGATCCTGCGCAAAAGAACTAGCAGAAAATGTAACTACAAACATTACGATAAGAGACACTGCAATTGAAAAATATGGGCAATTATTCAAAAGTTCTAACGTGGTCATGGTTCCAATGTTGCTTTTGCGTACACCATCTTAAATGGCTTGGATGCTATCACAATTGTGTCATATTGATTAGCGATATTACCTAAGAAGTAGTTTTGCGGGCCTATATTTCCTTTAAGTATACCGAGATCCTTACTATTTACTAAATCTCCTTTGTTAGTAAAGTATACATGAAGCTCTGGCCCATTCGTAATGTTGAAGTGTTCAAATCGTAGGAACTCATTATCATTTACAGAGAGAATTCTTGAAACTCCACTGACTTTTGAGATGTTTCCAGAATTTGTAAAATTACCACTTCTTATTTCATAGATTGATGCCATATTTGTATTAGGCGGTATCATTGCCTGTATAGTTTCATTTACCTCGTTGTTTATTTGCGCAGCGCCCATCATAACCATATTCATATCTGTATTACTCATGTTTTTTATCGCCGAGTTCCTTTGGTCCTGTGTCATAGCATTAAATTGTTTGTAGGCCTCCATAGAGCGCTGTTTTAGCTCGTTAGAATCTTCCGCAGCAGTCGAAACAAGAGAGAATGTTATTCCTAAAAGTGCCAATAGTAGAACCAAGACACAAACCGACAATTTATCGTGGTGGGTATTGTCAAACATTAAGTAAAGTTCTCCGAGATCAATAGATAAAGTTTATTTTTATTTAAACTGCATCCAAATCAATAAAATCCCTTTGTCTTCTATTTTTGATTTAACTTTGTGGGAATGAAAGATTCAGTTACACACTTTTACGTGATACCGCTATCGAAAAGTGAAGACTATTGGATAGTCGACAGTTTAAATCGATAATTCATTCCTATGCTGTTATTGTATGGTATCCAGTGGCACCGTTGGGAAAAGGCGGGCTCATCTCAGTAGTTTGGGTGCTTCCTGTTTTGTCTGTTGCTCGAACTACAATTTTATAATTTTCTTTATTTGGTGGTACATACCCAGCTGTCCATAGTACCCAGGTGTACTGCGAGAGAGGATCCTTGATTTGGGCAGTTTTCCAGGTAGTCCCTCCATCAGTGCTGACCTCAACCTTAGATATTCCTCTATTTCCTGCAAATGCTATACCCGCGATTGGAACTTTACCGCCGTAAGATGTATCCTCAGTTTCATCTAGCTTTCTGAACCTTTGTCTTGCTGGCGCCTGACCGGGAATTAATATGGACGATCCGGTATTGTCCTCGGCGTTATTACGCCATCCTAGTCGCTGCCAATAGCCCTTATAAACACTATCTACTAATTCAATTTCTGTTAACCATTTTGGATTCATCATTCCGTAAAGACCCGGTACTATTGCCCTAACGGGGAAACCGTGCTTTGGGGTAAGGGGAGCATAGTTCATATCATATGCCAGTATAGTTCCTTCCATTTGGGACTTTGCTATAGGTATTCCAACATCGTAACCGTCAGCACATCTAAACACGACATATTTTACATTTGGTTTTATACCAGCTTTTTCAAGCAGTTGGCTTAAACGTACACCTTTCCAAAGAGCAGTACTTATTAGGTCTCCACCGATCTTGTTACTTATGCATTCTAATGTTACATATTCCTCTACTGAAGGCATTGACTTAATCTGGTCGTAGTTAATGATTAATGGTTTTTCGACTAACCCCTTTATTGTAAGATTCCAGGACTTTGAATCGACCTGCGGAACTATTGGATTGATATCTATTCTGTAAAACAAATATGTCGGAGTAACTTCAGAAGCAAGAAGTGGTGCTAGATTTGGATCCTCAAATCCCTTAGGTCTAGGACCAGTCTGTGGTAACAGGTCAGGGCCAGTCGATGCTTGTTCTTGCGCCTCATTTTGTCTGGAAAGTAGCCTATCTACCCCAAGCAAAATTATCGGTAATGCTATAGCTGCGGCGGCTATAAGGCGAAGAAACGCTCTTCTAGTATACATAACGTCCATGGTATCTGTTGCCTTACCAGGAATGGGCTCCGGTACTTTCGGTGATTTTCTCTTAGCCGTACCACGAAAGAATGATGAAAGCACAAATCCAAAGGCAAGCTGGGATGGAATAAGGGATAGCACTACAAGCGGTAGTGGCACGACTTGTATACCACTTCGTGATTGGATTAGCGTAACTAGTATTATTGCTATAATTACTAAAATTATATACGATAAAGCAGAAGATAATAGAGCTTCTAGCAGATATCCCCTCCTTTTCAATCTGGCAAATAGTTTATCAAGAAAGATTGCTAAAATTCCAAAAGCTATGATATTTGCAATAATAGAACCAATAAAGGCTGAATATTTAGCGAGAGGTCCGAAATTTTCAACTGCCTGTGATTCAAATTCTCCAGGAGTTACTGAAAACAATGCCTGGGATGCTATTTCTGGGAGAAATAATCCACCTGTCGTCTCTTTTATTATTAGTGACACTGCAACAGCCACTGCTCCTGCCGCCAGACCTGCAACAAACGGAACAAGGAGTCTGTGGGAATTTCTTGCCACGTACTTTGATCGAGTTTTAACGATTTAAGGTTTTTTCGATTCAGCGTACTGTAAACTTTAGTCTGATTAATAGCAACCTCCGTAGTTAGAGGTAGACTGATTTGATTCATTGCTTTAGCTATCTATCTATCCATCTTTCTCACAATTATGATGATTCATTTTGAGTCTTATTCGATGAAGTGGCGGACATAGTTGGTTTCATACTATTCATCATGTCCATCATCTCTTTTTCGTGCATCTTAATTCCTTGGTCTGTCATATTTAGCTGCATAATTGCACCCTTTATGTCTCCTTCATTTAGATCCATGATTGCCTCCATTAAATGCATTCTAGCATTATCAAGCGAAGATCCAAAAGTCATGGTGCGACCTGGCATCATCATAGTCTGATTGTCCACGGCAGATTCGTTTTGTGTATCGTTCGCTGATGGTTCTTGACTGAAGATGAGTTTTGATGTTACTGCTAACAGAACAGTAACACCGATAGCTATCACCAATACGCTAATATTCATTTGGCTTGACATTGGGAAAAGTAGTAGATATGACCAAATCATAATATATAAAGAGTATCTAAATGCGTAACGTGGCAGTGAATTGTACGAGAAATGATTATGCCAAATATTGGCTACGTCGGCATGTTCTCAATGCTCTACCATCGAAAGGCAATTTTATTATCAATAATATTCTGACTTCTGAAACCTAAGGGACAAGATCTAGGGAATAGAAAATAATATCTGAGCTCGTATTGAATCGACCAGTTCTCATAGCAGTACTCTCTTAAATACTAAATGAACTATACAATAGGAATGCATTGGACACCTTCATGCTATACATCAGTGAGGGCAAGCTATTTCAAACTATTGAATGCAATAACTATCAGACCAATGGCAGAGTCAAACATTACTGAGCAGTCCGTAAGACGGGTCCTGTGGACTGATATGATATCGCATACTGATATTCCGTCGAGTAACTGTTCCCATATGGACGGATTTGTTGTAAAATATAACGATATTAGGAGGATACCTCAACGCGGACCCATAAAACTTAGGGTAGTTCCTAGGAGAAAAGCTGGTAGGAGGGAAAACCAAATCCTGCTTACAGGACAAACTATTAGAGTCTCAACTGGCGAAGTCCTGCCACGTTTGGGGGATACCGTTATTCCTGTCGAATATACAGAGTTTGATTCTAAAAATAGTACAGTTATAATCCAAAGAGATTTTGCAAAAGGATCATTTGTATCATATAAGGGTAGCGAGATTGCACGTAAGGATTTGTTACTAAAGAAAAGACACATACTTAGAGCACAGGACTTAGCATTAATCTCAATGCTTGGAATTCGTAAAATAAAAATTTTTAGAAAACCAAGAGTTGCAATTATTCCTACAGGCAATGAACTCACAGAAGAGATTACTGAGATAAAGAACGGAAAAATACTAAATACTAATAGTAGAGTCATATCTAATTTGATTGAAATATCAGGAGGTATGCCTCTAGACCTTGGAATCACGCCCGATGATATTCACAAGATAAAAAATAAAATTAGACTTGCGTTATCTGAAAGTGATATCATCTTAACTACGGGCGGATCTTCTGTTGGATTGCGGGATCTTGTTGCTGAATCAATAAATGATATTGGAAAACCAGGAATTCTGGTGCATGGAGTAAAACTTGATCGTGGAAGAGTAACGGGACTTGCTGCACTTCGCAGCAGACCAGTTATTATTCTTCCTGGCCCTATACAAGGAGCAGTGAACGCCTTTATTGTATTTGCGCAGCCACTCATAAGACTTATGTTGGGCCTACCACCTTATATTAAACCGTTTATCTCAGCAAAGCTTACTGAAGATTGGAACGCCCGAAAAAAATTTCAAAACTTTACCAAGATAGTATATGTGAAGATGTCGCAAACAGCATCAGGTGATTTTCATGCAAAGCCTATAACGGGGGAAACTACGGATATAACAGTTCTAACAGGGACGAATGGCTTTATGTCGGTACCCGAACGCTTGACTACGTTAAAAAGGGGACAAGAAGTAAAAATAAACGTATTTCCTGGCCTGTCTTTTTCATCACCTGACCCGATAGAATTTCATTACCAGTTAGAAAAATCATTCCTTCCGTTTTAGAAATACTTCATTTAAACAACTTAGTTGTCAGATTAATCCCTGCCACTGCCACTATAATTCCTACAATAAAAATTAATTTTTCATGACTCAATCTAAACGCTCCCAACCTAGAGCCTAGAAATCCTCCAAGAAGAACAACAAACGCCAGTGGTAAAATTAGGGCAAAATCAACCTCCTTAGTAATTGAATGGGCAGCAAGCCCACTAACCGAATTTGTGAGTATAAATAGACTTGCTGAGGCCGCAGCTGTCTTTGGGTTTGCTAGACCAGTTAATATCAAGATTGGCGATAACCAAATACCCCCACCGATTCCGACAAGACCCGAAACAGTCCCTAAAAGTGCACCTAATGGTAATGTAATTAATGAAAGCCTGGGAAGACTTAGATTTAATTTTCGTATTTTCTCCTGCCTTATTTTTATTTGGTTACCACTTAATAGTAGCATGGCCGAAGCTGAAAAAAGAGCGATTACGAAAATTAATATGAGAATTTTTTCTGGTAGTACAGTAGAACCACCAATAAAAGCAAATGGTACTGAGATTAGTAATGGGATAGAAATACGAAGTGATAAGTGACCTGCTCTCAAATAATTGAAGAGCGCTGTTGAAGCAACAACTATGTTGAGAGCCAGTGACACCGGGGGGATGGTATATAGATTTACCCCAACAAGGACTAGGATGGCAATATAGCTACTTCCTCCTGCAAATCCAACACTAGAATAAATAAAACTTATTGCAAAGAAAAGAGGAACGAGTATAAACAGTAAAAGTTCATTAATGGCTGTGTCCCTCCATCATCTTGAACGCATGCTCTAGCCC
>DATADQ010000183.1:0-1760 GCA_036258455.1 Nitrososphaeraceae archaeon
TATGACAATTCTCAGGAAAGAATCAGGCGCAACAAGGAAAATCTAGAACTATTGAATATAGCTAAAGAGGCGGCATTGAAGAAGATGTCAAGTGGGAGAAAACTAACATTTGACGAGATGAAGCTCATATATGGTGACGAGATGTTACATGATTAGATTTACATTTGTTTAACTGTGGAAAATTTATGACCCCCGAGGATATAACTCTACGAGAAGGAACACAGCTTGTAAAACTAGCAAGAACGGCTGTTGTGTCATTTATCAAAAACAAGAAAATAATTAACTTTACTAATAATAGTAACAGAAAGGCCGGCGTTTTTGTTACAATTTACCATGTTAATAACATGAACACCGAAAAAAATCTCCGAGGCTGCATTGGTTATGTTTTTCCACCACAGAATATTTATGACTCAGTAATTGCCGCTGCAATAAACGCTGCTACTGAAGATCCTCGTTTCATTGCTATCAGTGAAAAAGAATTGGATGATTTAATTTTTGAAGTCTCCGTGTTATCCAAACCTGCTTTAATTCAAGTAGAAAATACCGATGTATCTCTAGGCAACATAGTTATTGGAAAGGACGGACTTATACTCGAAAGCAGGTACGGTTCTGGTTTGTTTCTTCCTCAAGTTCCAGTTGAACAGAAATGGAATATTAGAGAATATATTACAAATTTATGCTTCAAGGCAGGTGCGCCCTCTGACGCTTGGTTACTACCTGATTCAAAAGTATATACATTTTCTTCATTAATATTTAGGGAAAAATTACCAAATAGACAAATCTATCCTGAGAATATCTAATGTAACTTTACAAATATTTACATTGTACTCCTAAAATTTACTTTTAATTCCAATACGCATTTACAACTTAATCAATTTTTTATCAATTTAACTCAAGCATGAATCTATTCAATATATAATAAAGTGCAAACATTGAAAATTATGGCAAGGGCATATCTAGCTCCATATGGTGTTGGATTAGGTCATGCCAGTAGGCTACTCTCTATTTCTGAGCATCTTAAGGAAGATAACATTACGATAAAATTTTCGACATATGGTGAGGCAGTGTCTTATATTAAGAATCATGGATATGAGTGTATCAAGGTACCACCTATAGAATTTGCATGGAATAATGGTGGATTTTCAATAAAAAATAGTATTGCAAATATACCGCTATGGTTTACAAATTTTGTAAGGCAACTTGTTCAAGAATCAAAAAACATTTCATCATTCAATCCTAATATTGTTATTTCAGATTCAAGGCTATCTCCATTAATGTCATCAAAAATTTTAGATGTACCTTCAATAGTTATCCTTAATCAGATAAAGCTTTTACTATCACCTAGAATCAGAAAATTCAAGGTTGCAAAAATTTTCGAAAAATTAAATGGTGAATTTTTTGGAAATGTGTGGAGTATGGCAGAAAAGTTGCTAATCCCAGATCTTCCGCCTCCTTACACAATAGCAGAACATAATATTTGGAATTTGGAATCTGTAAAAAAGAAAATGCGCTACATTGGCTTTACGACACCAAAGTGGCACGGGGATGATCAGGCGATAAATAGTGTTTTGGACTCTCTAAATCTAGACAAGAAAAGACCAATAGTATTTATGCATATCAGCGGTCCCTACGGAACCCGTCTCAATTTGATTTCAACAATCATAGATGCATCAAAGTACTTTAGAAAAGACATACAATACATCATCTCTGAAGGCAAACCACATGGAAATACGATACCACGAAGAATTTCGTCTGCAGGT
>DATADQ010000184.1:0-1804 GCA_036258455.1 Nitrososphaeraceae archaeon
AGCATTAGGACTGCAGTCACTAGGAACGACTATCCCATTTCAGTTTTTGCTCATGCTACCGTACTTACTCCCAATCGCCATCCTGGCAGCTATGTATAAGAAGAGTGTTGCTCCTGCTGCATTGGCAACCCCCTACAAGAGAGGGGAAAGATAGAATCGACTTCTCTCGATAGTGAGGAAATTCATACTTGAAAGTTGAACCTGGGCTCGGATTCATTTTCATCTTGGGTCGATTACACTAACAAGGCTATTTTGATTTGCTAATTACCAAGACCCATCAAGTAGTTAAATGTAATTCTGTTGCCCAGTTACTGTTTAATCTAATTAACAAATTTCACCGTATTTCTAATTTTTCCTATGCCTTCAACCTCAACTTCTACAATATCTCCATGTTGTAAATGCTCACTCCAAACTTGTCGCTCTATTAGATCCCATTTTATTATGTTATATCAAAGAAAATTGCAGTGGATCTAAATGGTTAGATAGTAATCACTACCACCCAATCTTATCTATCAATAGGGCTAATGAAGTATTGAAAAAATAATAGAAGTTTGGTTTAGTCTGTTATCCTAACCAATTTGGTATGTATTATACTCATTATCCATTGTTGCTTATCATTATTAGCAAAGTTTCAGCCAGTCAGCAATGACCATGTGATATAATGCAGCAATAATAACTAGCCATTACCATTACAATCCGATATTGGTTAAAGCAATACCGGACGGATACCATTCTATCACGCCATATTTGATGGTTAACAATGCATCAGCTGCCATAGATTTCTATATACGTGCATTCGAGGCCAGAGAAACATACAGACATCCTAGTCCGGGTGGAAAGAGCATCGTCAATGCTGAACTAAGAATAGGAGATTCGATAGTCCTTTTATCGGATGAGTTTCCTCATGGTGCGTGTCTTTCACCCAAATCCATAGGAGGAACTACTGTTACACTGCATATTTACACCGAGGATGTTGATAAAATCTTTAATCAGGCTGTGAAAGCTGGAGCAACTGTCATAATGCCTGTCATGGACATGTTTTGGGGAGACAGATATGGACAGGTAAAAGATCCTTTTGGACATAATTGGTCTATAGCAACGCATAAGCAAGATCTTAGCCAAGAAGAAATACAAAAAGCAGGTGAATCAGTATTAAAAGAAATGATGGATTCACAAAAGACAGAATAAGAAGATGCACTATAAAACGATTAGAGAGGCATCAACCAAGTAATATGGCTGATTCCTAGCTTTTTATTGACGGTTTGATTATTGTTGTTGTTGCTCTTCTTGTGGTTTTACTTTCGACCCCAATCATCATATGAGTATTTGAACTATGATATAGACGTATAAGACAATGAAGATCAAATTCTATCCATCATCATTAATATCTAGAACAAAAGGTAGTTTCTATAATAGTAAAAGTTACTTAAATTATCTTAAAAAATTGGCACAAGAACAAGGAATAAGTTTTCTGGTAGGGATTGCTGTCGGAGTAAATATGATTCTACTATTGCAAATGTCAGAGAATATTATCAACAAACTATCTGAAACGCTAACAGGTTCCATAATTGGAATCGCCGCCATAATATCCACGGGTATTGTTGGTGTCACCATTATTTACATACAAAGGAAGATAGTCCGCAGGATTAATAAATTCATTGAGCAACAACATGAAATGACTGATGATGAAAATAGACTAGATAAAGAAAATGATTCTGGACTACAATAAGCTTTAGAAATCTGATTCAATTTATACTTGCAAGATGTACTCTTATGATTGGTTATTAGGTTGGATTCTTTAGGA
>DATADQ010000185.1:0-2906 GCA_036258455.1 Nitrososphaeraceae archaeon
TTCAAGTTTTTTACCTATTTGTACGTTCACAGTAATGTCAGGAGAGTTCAAATCAATTTTTTTATTAGAAATCTTAACAAAATTTTTTCTAATTTCATGTAAAAGACTTGTTTTGATGTTTTCTTTTCCTCTTATCTTGAATCTTGATCTAAACTTATCTTCATTGTCATAAAAACTGTGATCTAATATCAATCCAATTAGGAAAGTATCAAATTGATAATCTTTTGTTGCTTGAATAATTTTGTAAGATATTTTGTCTAGTTGACTCTCTATTCCATGACATATTGCACAACCCTCAATTATTTCGGGATGATAACTTTTGGCATATTGCCTTTTTAAACACCAGTTGCATAGGTTGTATTCTAAATTTCTTTTCAATTAGGCTTAACTTTTTATCCTATTCCCATTCGCCTAAGCATACCTTGCATTTGTCTTCCTTTGCTTTGTTTAATCATGCTTTTTGAATTATTAAAATTCTTTATGAGGTCCTTGACATCATGTTCTGCTACTCCAGAGCCTCTTGCTATCCTTTTTCTTCGTGAATCATTTATTACGTCAGGATTCTTTTTCTCTTCCTTAGTCATCGACTGGATAATATAGCGCCATATCTCCAATTTTCCTTGAATCACATCCAATTGGTCCTCCTTAACTACTCCTGACAAACCTGGTAGATTATCAATAATGTTTCTAAATCCCATTTTTCCAACACTTTCCATCTGTGAATAAAAGTCTTCTATAGTCATTTTACCGCTAAGTACCCTTTTAGACTGATTTTCATCTGCCTGTAATTCCAAGTCTTTAGCTAAATCTAAAATTGCTTTTATGTCTCCCATCCCTAACAACCTTCCTACAAATCTTGTTGGGCTAAACTCTTCAAGATCATCAATCCTTTCACCGTTTCCAATAAAGAAAATTTTTGCGCCCGTTACTGCAGATGCTGCTAATGCTCCCCCACCTTTTGCAGTTCCGTCAAGCTTTGTTATAATGATGCCTCCCACAGGAACCGTATCATGAAACGACTTCGCCTGACTATATGCCTGCTGACCTATTGTCCCATCTATTACCAGTAAAATCAAATCTGGTTTTGAAATATCATACATGCCTTTCATCTCCTCTAAAAGCTCTGTTTCATCTTTGTGTCTGCCAGCAGTATCAATAATAACTACGTCGGCTCCTGTATTCTTAAAATAACTAATTCCATCCTTTACTATCGAAGTCGCATCTTTAGTAGATTCGTCTCCAAATACCTCAACATTAATTTTAACACAATTCATTTTGAGTTGGGTAAGAGCACCAGGTCTCCATGTATCTGCTCCAATAACCCCTACGTGATACCCGTGTTTTGTTAACCATCTAGCCAGCTTTGCAGTAACAGTTGTTTTTCCACTTCCCTGGATACCAAACATCAATATAATATTGAGTTTTCCTGCCGTAAATGAAATGAGTTGCTTTTCGGGCTGTTGATTTTTGGGAGCTAAATCTCCCTTATAACCCATCAATCTGGAAAGCTCATCATAAAGGATAGAGACGATATGGTCCTTCCTTGACAATCCCTTGGGAGGGGACTCCTCTAGAGATCTTTTTTTCAAATTCTGAGTTATACTTAATACCAATCTAACATTTACATCAGATTGAAGGAGCGCTCTTTGGACATCCTTACACAAAGAATCAATTAATTCTTCATTTATGTCTGAAGCACCCACTAATTTTTTTAATGCTGCTCCAAGACTTGATCGAAGATTGTCTAACATTTATTTATCTATTAATTCATAATCTGTTATTTCAAATATTCCATTATCTCCATTCGATCTGACCATTCCTTGTTTAATCCGGAATTTTTTCTTGTATAGCGGGCAGTCAATTACAATTGTTTCCGCCTCCCCACCTTCAAAATTTAGGTTAAATCCGTATCTCAATGACAATGATTCCAGTCTTTTCACATTACCATGATCCAACAATTTCCCAAGCCATTCTCGATCCAAACCCAAGGCAGAAACACCAACGATAACAATTTCAAATTTTTGATCTAACATCTTATGAAGATACATACTGGAATCTAAATTCCATAATGGAGAAAAGATTAACAATCCCAATTTCTTACAGACTTTTTCAAAATTACTTTTTTGAAAATTGCTTGATATCCCACCATGAACTATCCCTTGTACACCGAATTCATCTTTGACACTTACAAGCGCTCTTTCAAGAATTAGTACCTCATCGCTTAACTTTGAAGTGTTGGATTGAAAGTTTAAAATAGGCAAATCAATTGCTTGTGCCAGAGTACTTGTAAGCCGAATATTAGGAAAATGGAAGAGGAGGCTATCACTAATCATAGGTACTATAGAAATTAAACACACAACATCATGTCCTCGTTTCTTGATTTCAAAAATGGAATAGTTACTATCTTTTCCCCCAGAATACAATGAGGCTAATTTCAATTTTGTATTATATTACCAATGGATAAACGTCTTGGTTTCTTATATTCATTAATCCAATACAAAAAAAATTCTTAATTGGAAGATTTTTTTACCACTATGCAAGCTCACTGTATAGATGAAAATAGTTGACGGCGCTTACGTATTATTTTTTTATCAAGCAAATAAAAATTGGTTAACTAGAGTAGAAAAAAGTAAGAAACTTCACACGCACATAGGAATTATAGATTTTGATCAGATATTAGGACTTGAGTATGGCTCTTCGATAATTACATCCAAACAAAAAAAAGTGTATCTGATGGAGCCGACAATTTATGATTTTGTGATGAAATCAGACAGAAAGACTCAGATAGTTTATCCTAAGGATCTAGGATATCTTGCAATAAGAACTGGATTGAAAAGTGGATCTAATGTTCTTGAAATAGGTACCGGAAGTGCATCACTAACTACTTTCTTCGCTAGTCTCGTTGA
>DATADQ010000186.1:0-2116 GCA_036258455.1 Nitrososphaeraceae archaeon
CAAAATAAGCCACTTCAGACATGAGTTTGAATATTTGAAATTAATCTTAATAGTCGTCTGGCTATAAATCGACTATCATATCCCCATTCTCTTAATATCCAAATAATTGTAGAAGCTGTGTAGACTGGCAGAAAGTCACCAAGAAAAGGTATGAATTCACCGAGATTCATTATTAATGAAACCTTACTTTTAGTTATAGAGTATAGCATACTCATTACAATTACATCAAATAAATCTCCTATGATCGGCATGCCGAGCAACGGCGCCGCGGTATAGTCTAGCAGATCGGCCACTATCGAAATTGTAAGTGCCAGTGCCATTCTTATTTCTGAAAAAATATTCCCAAGAATTCTACTCGGTATCTCATTTGATGTATTCAATGTAAAAAGTTGACATTCAAAATAATTTATACTTTTTTTATTTAATCTGTAGTGAAACCTTAAGATGTTTGTTGGTTGACACATGTCAGCTAATAATTCAACAAATTTAATCACTTGCTCTACACCAGAGCCGGCCTCTATTCATTTAAAAAATTAAAATTGGAAATCGTTACTAAATTTTATCCATTTGTTATTCCAATTGTTGACTTTTTTGATCTATTGTTATGTTCAACAAATTATAAAATAGTTAATGGAGGGATCTGGTGGGTTGGTGCAAAGAAAGCCGGCCCCTTCATATCTAATGAGTATTGTATACTATTATATTCAACATACATTAAATAGATATACCTAAGCAATGTTTGACCGCCGGTTGATGGATACAATTGATTTTCCTATCGGTTGTTTGAGTAATAACAGCATTAATAGTTGGACAAAAAAAACTGTCCGAGCCCATAAAAATTAATTTGAATTTGTGGAATATTAAACTGCCCATTTTTCATTTTTTAAAACTTGTTGGTTTCGTCAAGCACCAAACCTTTCCAGGATTCTCAATCCTAGAACAGTACCTGCTATAACCATCACTATTAAAAGGACTATTAATATCATTGTTGATTTTTGCATATTTCGATCGTCCAACAAAATTTAAGATTGTTAACATCCGTTGCTACAGGTAGAGTATACAACTTCGTTCGCATCCTGCTTTTCAAGTAATTTATAACAACCTCTACAGTATTTCTGTTTCAACATATATATCAATATGGATCTTGTGACTAAATAATTATTTTATATTATGACCTTTTAAAGATAGTCTAGCGAGTCTGAATAACTTGTTTGTTCTTTATCTAATGACTATTCCTTTGCTTGTGCCATTCTAAGTGAAACAATGAGTTTTTCATATTTTTCTTCTGGTGATATTGCTAGATAACGTATAAGTGAGATAACATTTGTTTATGTTCTGTACTAAAATTAGCTGGTACTATTTCCATTGTTTCAAGTTATACGTCTCATAATTACAATCGGGATTTTTATCGAATACAACTTTTAATTGTCTAACAAAGTCGGTGTTAGATCCATCTACGTAGTATTGCCTATTTTTTTGAATCTAAATATGCAATCAAGTTTCCTCTAGCATATCCTTTTCCAATCTTTGTAATTTTAATTCTTACTCTATCATCAGGCTTGGTCCCTCTTACAAAAGTAATCAGTCCTCTGATACGCGTAACACCGGAATCACCGTTCCTACTCATATCTTGGATATCTACATCATATTCATCACCCATTCTTATGGGATATCGAAAAGATGAATCGTATGTCGATCTTTTTTTAGGGAATTCTCTATTATGTTCCTGGGTATTTTTATTAGCGGCACCATTTCTATCACCTAAAGGTCCATCTACAGTATCCAAACTTACCATAATTTGGACGTTCACCTATTTCAATCTTAATTATATTCTTTCGTAAGGAATGGCAAGCTCGAATAAATTGAATTTCCATAATACTCAGAAATAATAAATGAAGTTATAGAATCCCAATTGATAGGATACTAGTTTTCAAAGTTCATCCATTGTAAATTTGTTATAACACATGTTGCATCGAAATTTCTCATTTCCCGGATTACTTGAAAGTACCTCGAGTTGACTCTTAGTCCTACATTTTGGACATTTGCCGTAAACAGTTTTTCTGGGTATAAAAATGATAGGATTGCAATGGATATAAATATTCTACCATAGCAAATC
>DATADQ010000187.1:0-2444 GCA_036258455.1 Nitrososphaeraceae archaeon
CGTGCGTCCACTCGCCAAAGCATATTTATGGCAAGGCTGGCGACATATGAGTTAAACAGAGAGGGAGCTGAAATTGTGTGAGTATTAATTCAAGTCAGATTTCACCAGAGAGAATAAATTCACTATTAAGCAAATTGAGGACTCATACATTGACTAAGGACGAAGCCAAAGGATTTCTACCAATATTGGAAAACGAAGTGAAATCAGCGAGAGAGGGAGATAAGAAAGAGTATGAGCGGATTGTGATTCGACTGATAAAAATAGTGAAAATGTTTTTGAACGGATCTATTGATCTAAATAGCATAAGCTTCGATGTATTGAACGAATTAGATGGTATGGAGTTATCCTAGGTGATAGGAGACATGTTACGGTATGTATCCATTTACCCATTCAACACTCTCAACAAGACTATATAAAGAAAGTATACATGATCAATTAGTTTGGTAAGACAAAAACAAGCTATTGGAATTTTGGGCATGGTTTTTGCTGTAGCAGGCGGAATCGCTTGGCTCTTTCAAGAAGCTAGAATCCCTGCCCTGATATTATGGGGGATTGCAATAATAATAATATTCAAATTAAAGCGCAAACGAAGGACATAATGTTAACTATCTGGCCCACCACAGATAATAAATTATCTCATGTTTGACATATAGTTACTCACACTACTCTTGACATTGGTTTTGCGCGTCAGTCCAAGAAAAATGTCTCTTTGAATCATGAATAATTTTTGCCTAATTAACGATGATAATTTGCATTTCCCTAATGAGATTTGGTAAATCATCTACTATGGTTATTTTCAATTGATGCGTAGTAATTCCCAAACAACATCAAAATTCGATATTACTATGCAGGTACTTTATTTCTTGACAGAAGTTCATAATCCGTCTTGCTACCCAAAAAGCCAATCTATCTCCTAATTGGGAATCTTGGTTAACAATAGGGTCATACCCCTCGTGAGTTGTTGATATTCCTCTAAAACTCCAATCGTAAATGATCTCATTTACATGATTCTTATCGCTTTCCGTATTTTCTATTTCTTTGAATTCATAGACCGTACGCAGGTACGAAAATATATCATATAGGATGCAATAGTGCCATTGGGTAGGTTTAATAGATCCAAAAAAGGGTTCTACCGATAACTTTGCAGAAGCTTCTAATACGTGCCACACAAGAAGTTGCATATAAGCTAGAAGAAAAATTGAGACATCGCTACGATATTCAGGTCTACGTACTCGATGACAATATTGCTAATGTTGTATGTGAAATATTAGCCAAGGTACGAAGGAAATGGGTAACAATATGCAGGTTTGTGCCATATGAGAATCTGGACGATATACTGACAATGTTTAGAGTCAACTTTGAGCTGAGAACAAGAAGATCATGAGCTCTGTTTTCCTCGACCTAAAAAATTAGGTCATTTTATTCTTATTATATGTGCTGAATGAAGAAACATTCAAGACTGGTAATTCCAGCATATCCCCTCGGCCCAATTGGATCGAGAACTGAGTTTTGCAAGGAACGCTGCCAACCTCGAATATCGTCACTGAACAACCTATAAGACACTGTAACTAGGAGTATATTTAGAGGTAGACATGAAAGTGGCGACAAATTGTGGGTAACTCATAACCGGAAAAGTATCAGTAGTACAAGAAAACAGAGACCTGTCTGGCAGATGGAGACATTAAGATAAATTTGCCGCATTTTTATGGCAAATTAGGGATATTTCTAACTTTTGACTCTGGATATATATTCAGCATAATCTAAGAGAATCATTTGATTTTCTGATTGATTACGTCTGGATAATGCAATTGATCAGGTCATTTTAAAAGGAGGATATTGCGTTAAGAGTCAGTTGAACAAGATCAATTGGTGATTTATATAACCAAGGAAATGGGAAATATGCAAAGAAATAATCCTCATTGCTGGACACTTACTAGCAGGTATAATTCTGACTGTAGGAAGAAAGATAAAGGCTGAAGGAAAACCTGGGATTATACATTTTGGATCATGGTTGAAAAAGCAAGGTTATACTTTGACTAGAAATTCAATAGCCTCAGCTAAACCCCCCCTTATTAAAGCTGGACAAATTGTAAAGACCGCGATTGTTGTTGCAGGAACAAAGTTAAAAGGCGAAGGAGGGCCAAAACCATTTCTACTGCTCATCACATAAAGTAACGATCAGCTGTAGTTATTGGTAAGAGCGGAGAAATAATTACACAACGTACAAGCAAGAATTTCAAAGAGAATAAGGACGAGAAACATAGAGATAAAAATCTCGTTAAGAACTCTCCCACTAATATCCATACCTCCGACTCGACACCGACGATCCCAATTGAAGTCATAATCAAAAAAGATTACTCCTTTGATATTAGTGAACGATTCGAGAAAGAAATTATGACTAATGGCATCACGTGTCACGTAATTAGAAATTTAGAATCCATTCA
>DATADQ010000188.1:0-4333 GCA_036258455.1 Nitrososphaeraceae archaeon
TTGTATGTTACACTCATTTGTCTCTTGAATTATGCATTATCATATTAGTATATATCGCATTACTAAAATTGTGATCTATCTTGTTTTACCCGTAAATATGTGATCTAAGAATTGAGTTGATTATTGTCACACGTACTATAATGTCCAATTCGAATAGAAAAACAATTCAGGGAACAAGATCTGAGCATTCTTGGAAATTAGCCATTTTTCTTGATTAGTTAAATTATTCTGCTTTCCCTTCTAATTGCGATGCCAGTATGGGTATGGACTGGGTGGGATTTGAACCTTGCTGATAGGTGGGTTCAACTACATTGAATGAAGTATTTAATCAAATCAAAATTCTTAGTACTTGAATAATAGATAAAAGGACTCGGTGGGAACCGTGTGGAATTCTACACTAGTCGGATAAGACAACTATTAGTGCTATCGGGCTGGTCGTTTGTAAATCATTTTTGATACAATTTTTAGACCCGTTATGGGCATTATTTAGACGGAGTTCGTTAAATTTAATTATTGACTATTTTGACAGTCATTAATCTCGAACAAGCATTGTGGAATAGCGTAACGCAATACTTAATTTAGCTTTGAGTGTCTCGATTTTGAAGTGGAAGCCATTGACATCTTATTCATCATAATTGGTTTCTTTTCAGAAATAATAGGGACTATGGCAGGCTTTGGGTCTTCAACTATTTATCTTCCGCTAGCATCCTATATCTATGATTTCCAGACAGCTCTAGTCCTAGTAGCAATATTTCACTTTTTTGGAAACATAAGTAGAATTGCATTTTTTAGACATGCACTGGAAAAAAATATTTTACTACTATTTGGTATACCTAGTTTTGTTCTTAGCTTAATTGGTGCTACATTGGTTGGTTACCTGTCTCAAATACTTCTTGAATTCTTGTTAGGGTTATTTCTGATAATTATTTCAGCTACTTTCCTCCTTAGTCCTAAGCTTGCTTTTCCTGCTAATGGTAAATTTTTGGTCCTGGGTGGGATAGTGTCAGGCTTTATAACTGGCCTAGTAGGAACAGGTGGAGCATTGAGGGCGTCATTTCTAGCTGGACTGAAATTGGAGAAAGAAACATACATTGCTACGGCAGCCGTAATCGCTCTTGGAACTGATGCAACTAGAATCCCCTCTTACATCTCGGCAGGATTTCTATCTGAGCAATACTATTACCTTATCCCAATTTTATTTGCAACCGCTGTAGGGGGCTCTTATGTTGGTAGAAAAATAGTAACGAAAATCGACCAAGACAAATTCAAGAAGCTAGTTTTGATTGGTATCATTCTTGTAAGTATCAAATTCATAATTGACAGTATTGCTGAATTCCTTTAATTTAATTAATGTGGAGGATATTTAGTATGGTTATGGTTATGGATAAGACAGTAAAAGAAAATAATCTTTGGTATTGTTGGTGGAATCATACTCTTTACTTACGGAATAATTCCTACATTACAACCTTCAAATTTTGGAAGGGTATGTGCCGCGCGTATGGTGGATTTTTTATTATTTCTTCAATCTTATGGGGAGTGATGGTAGACAAAAAGAGACTAGATAAATTTCAAATAATAGGTTCTATGGTAGCAGTTTTAGGAGCAGTTATAATATTTTATGGGCCTCGATAGTATACCAACTTATCATCACAAAATGCTAAATTGAGATAGTTAACCTGGGTTGGTCGTTTGTGAATCATATTTGACTTAAAATTGGAGCTCATTTCGAGATAATTTAAAATTATGAGCTGTTTGGTATTCGACTATAAATTAGGATTCAAAGAACAACTTTAAATATTAATCCTCCAATTTACATCTCAGGCTATGGCATTAACCTTGGGATAACCAGAACCGCTTCTATTAGAATGCTGATAATGCCTATCAATAGAATAAAATTTGGTAGGTGAATTGAAAATCAAAGGATTAGAATTTGTCTTGTTGGGCGTCGGGGCCCTGGCTGGTGCATTCCTTAGATACAAACTTGTATCATCTACTATTGTTATAGGAACGCTACCTGCTAATATTCTAATAATAAATATTATTGGAAGCTTTATTCTTGGAGTGTTCTCAGTTTTATCCATATTCTGGAATCTAGATACGAAATATTCCTTGCTTTTTGCAATAGGATTTTGTGGTTCGTTTACAACAATGTCATCTTTTGCTTTAGAGTCAGTTAATCTTCTTGACAATAAGCAGTTTACTTTATTTGGATTGAATGTAATTGGAAATGTAGCTCTTTCATTAGCCGCTGTTATTTTGGGAAGAACGATTACTTTAGGAGTAATTCGGATTTGATGATAATATGAGAATGAAGATGTTGTGTGTGACAATCAGGATAAAAAAGAATGATGAGTTAAACGGTTAAACGGCAAAAAATTACATAAACTGTTAATTGATTTTTTGATACAAAATAAGATTGCAGGGTCGACTGTATGGACTGGTGTTGATGGATTTGGAAAACGAAGAAGGTCTACTATTCAGATTGAAGGTATCACTATCAATATGCCACTCATCATAGAAATCATTGATGAAAAATCAAAGTTAGAGCCATTGCTGCCAAATTTAAAAATGCTGGTGGACGATAATGGTTTAGTAACTATCCATGAAGTAGATATCATCTGATAAATATAATTGAATGATAATTAAATTTTTTCTACAAAAGCTCTTCAGAAAAATCAAAGTCATTTTTTAAAAGATTCATCAAGAATTTTGGCAATCGATTAAAATCAATTAAATATTGACAGTCAAGTTTGGGATTTAATCGTTCATCAGACTTAACCCCTATTGATACATCTGCTTTTCTAAAAGCAGGATTGTCATTCTCCGAATCTCCTAAATACATAATGTGTTCCTTCTTAAATTTATTAACATTTGATTCGTGGATTATTTCACGTATATTATCATATGCTATTTCTTTTGAACACATTGTAGCGTATACGTCAAGGAATGGATGACTAGAGTATGTCTGCACGAATAATGGATATTCAGAATTATCATTAACCTCATTACTTATTCTTACGACGTCTTGTTCAATTTTCTGATTTATTGAACTCCAATCATCCAAATGACGCCAATCTATAGTAACGCCTCCTAATAATATTCCTTCATACGTTAATTTTCTATGTATAGATACATTCTTAAATTTCAAAGAAATCCGTTCAATTATAGATTCTAGTTTCTGGCAATTCCTCCGGAGAGTTTTGACATCTGCATTTAAGATATACTTCTGAACACAGCTGTTCTTATTACAGGTAGCTGACTCAGTGTGTTTTGAAATAATAGTCTCAATGCTCATCATACATGAAATAATATCTGCAAACCTAGTTCTATCATGTAGAAAATTAAAATCTTTTGTAGAAACTATAGCAAAAGTTCTTTTGATAGATATTTCCCATAAAACTCTCTCCAATTCTATTTTGTTGTTGGTAAGTGCTGCGGTTTTATTGTTAGATGTTGGAGATAAAGTTCCATCGTAGTCTGATAGTATGCATGATATTTGCATATACCAAATAAGACAGAATGCTATTTGGAATTTACTCAATTTTAAAACAAATTTGTATTAGTAGTAGAAGGCTGTTAATTGTAAACCCTTTGAAAATTAATTTAAATTGGTGTAATAAATACAATTGTAGTTTGGACGTCATTTTTTGTATTTTTTAGGATTATATTTTATTATTTACGAAGGTACACTTGGCATTTTTATTAATAAGAATTTCAGAAAAAATATTTCAAATGGTGAATCAAACTCTATTAGTGACTGGCAGGTAAAGCTTAATGTATTTTAATTTGCTCAAACACGTATGGGAAAAATCATTAACAATGTTGATTTAGACAAGATAGCTCAAACAACAGCCTCCGGAAAGAAGGATAAATCCACACTTAGGAAGCCCGTCAGGTTGCAAGGAGAATGGATTCTTGACCCAGCTTCCCCCTACCAGTTCAAGACTGAGCTTTCTTTCGAGAACGGGAAACAGACTATCGAAATAGATTCTCCATCATTTCTTGGTGGAAACGGGAACAGGTTGGGGCCGATGGGATATTGTGTTGCAGGTATAGCATCTTGCTTTATAGCGACCTTTGCAACGATTGCAGCTAGCCAAGGTGTAAGACTAATCAAATTAAATGCGAGTGTAGAATGTGATATCAATTTCGCAAAGACTTTCGATGTAGCTGAAGAACCTATTACCGAAGGAATCACGTTTAGGATAAATGCAAATAGCGAAAACGCCGATAAATCTGATTTGCAGCGATTGCTGAAGATGGCTGAAGAAAGGTGCCCAGCTATGTACAGCATGTCTCATGCAATCAAAGTAGATGCAACAATAAACTGAGT
>DATADQ010000189.1:0-2456 GCA_036258455.1 Nitrososphaeraceae archaeon
TATCATACAATTTTTCAAATGAGGTTGTCCTCATCACAGGAGGAACCGGAGCTCTCGGAAGAACACTAGTAAATAAATTTATAGACTCTGGTGCAAAAACCATATCATCTTACCTTAATGAAACAGAAGCGGAGAAACTAAAAACCACTAATCATAAAGTTGAACTAATTAAATTGGATATCACGAAACAAGAACAGATACTCAAAACCATACCAATACTGGTTGAAAGATTTGGTACGATAAATGTACTGGTTAACGTAGTCGGAGGTTATTTGGGAGGCAAAGACATTACAGAACTAGAAGAAAGTGATTGGGACGCAATGATGAATCTGAATCTAAAATCTGCATTTTTGATAAGCAAGTATGTGATACCTGTTATGAAATCTTCTGGAAATGGTGGAAATGTTGTCCATGTATCGTCGAGAACTGGATTAAAATCAGATGGCTATGATTCTGCATATGCTGCATCAAAGGCAGCATTGATAAGGTTTGTAGAATCAACATCACAGGAATTCAAGCAATATAGTGTTAATGTAAATTGCATTTTACCTACAACAATTGACACTGAAGCAAACAGGAAGGCGATGCCAAAAGCGGTCTTTAACAAGTGGTTATCGACGGAAGATCTATCTAATGTCGTATTATTCCTATGTTCTTCAGAGTCCAAGGTGATAAATGGGGCCGCGATTCCTACCTACGGATTGTCATGAATAATTAATTTATGGGTATCGTCTTTACCAAAATTGCATACCAAATCATCAAGCTTCATAACCAATCCATAGTAGTTACGAATATTGTCAAGTGTAGAATTGTAATGGTCTAGGTTATTGGACGCTGTAGCATCCGAAATTAGTACAACATCATAACCGTGATTGAATGCATCTCGTAGAGAGGATTCTACGCATATGGACGTATCGATTCCAGAGAAAATTATCGAATCTATCCCTAAGCTTCTTAACCAGACTTCGACTTCCGTATCTTGAAATATAGAATCTCTCCTTTTGATAACCACATGGTCATCCAAACCTGGTTTCAGTTCGTGAACAATTTCTGCATCCCAGCTCCCTCTGATGCAGATCGGTCTTCTTTTTATTCTTTCTTCTCTAGACTTTGGAAGTATCCTGTGAGACCTTGTCAACAGGTCAATTCCAGACTCTTCCCTAACTGCCTGAGAATAAAAAATTGGTATTTTGACTTTCCTGCAAAATGCTATAAGACGTTTCAGACATGGAACTACTTCGGTATATCTAGAAACATTTAATCCCATTAAATCATACGAGCCTCCCTTACTTACAAATCCATTTTGCATATCAATGACCACCAAGGCAGGATTAATTTGTTGATTTTTTAATTTCACAACTAAAAGTTCTCTAGGTGATTATAAAATTATTCGATCACAAATTTAATATGGATTCCAATAAAAGAATTTTTTTGCAAGCTCTTAACAATCCAAGTAATTCGTTCTTGAAACACTACGTGATGTATACACAATTGTCATAGAATAATCATTACTAGATACGTATCTGTAGTTTGACAGATGATTCAGTAAGTTCAAACGAACTGTCCAAATTTAGTGTGTTTTTTAGTGTTGATTTCAAATAACCGTGGAGAAACTGGGAGCCTTTTTTTCCAAGCCGGTGCCTTATGACGATAATACGCTTTTCATTCTGATTGGTTTCATCGTACGTCCCCAAAAATCCATACCGACAAATTATTTTTTCAATATATTCCAGGACTGATTCGGAAGTTAATGTTTTCTTCCAAAAAAGTATTGTATCACGTGGAATAATTTCCCCTGTTGATACTCCCAGACCATATATGTCCTCTTCAGGATAAGAATCAAAAAGTGACTTTAGCATCTCCCTATTTATGACCACCAAATCAATTTTAGAAAGAAAGCGAGTAAATTCGGAATATCGTTTGAGAATCATATTTACTAGAGCATTTACGGAAACTCCCATCCTCTCTGACTCTTCATCCAGTACTCTTGACAATTCCGAGTCGACACGGAATGACCTTGTGGTAGATTTAGGCACAGCATTCATAGACTCCTCCCAAAAATAAATGTGTTGGTTTGCAACCAAATGTGTTACATAGCAGTACATGGCATGACTATTTTGCATCTGTATACCTAGTTCTTAATAGTAAAATGATACTGCAATTTGTTTATGAGTTTTGCATTGAATAATTTTTCAAAAGAAACGAATAGAATTGATCAAGATAATTTAGAATGCCAAGACTGTAAGAGTGAAAGTACTGTTTTTGACCACGGTACAGGAGAAAAAATTTGTAGTGGATGTGGCATTGTTCTTTCTGTAGAAAGAGAATACATTGATCCCTTAATAGATACTAATACTAATTTAAGTACCATGAATTTAGGCACTCCATCTTCATTGGCTCATCATGATAGAAATTTGTCTACATTGATTTCTTATTCAAACGTGGATGCAGATGGT
>DATADQ010000190.1:0-7951 GCA_036258455.1 Nitrososphaeraceae archaeon
AGGCAACATTAGAATTTGGGAATGGAAGGGTGAAACGCTTCCATTTGAGACTGGTGGTGGTGCCCCTATTACTGGGAACCAGACTACCATGACCAGTGCGCTACAGGAAGAAGAAGCTGTAAGCAGCACGATTACCAACAATTCAAATGCTCTCTTGGGCCGTTTGTTCTCATATGGGGAAGGGGAGGGGGAAGACATAGAAACAAACGTGAACCCAATAAATGAAACATATATTGAAGTGTCGTATTCGGGCAACAGAATACTAATTCCTCCAAATGCTACGGGTCTCATAAACGCAACTGAGATAGGCAACTTCACAATCAATATTCAACCTAACGGACTTTCCATTAATCAAGGCCAAGCCGATATAATGACTGAGAGGGATGGTGCAGCAGCAGAAGAAGAAGAAGAAAATGCAACTATCACCTTTGTTTTGCTCACTCGTACAAATCCTGATGGCTCAGGAAGTGGAACTGGTGTTACGTATTTTAGTACAAACTCTACTGGGCAACTAGCATTCCTTGACAACACGGTAGCAATAGCTCAAGTTGAATACTCTCCTGAGGAAGGCATCAACCGTTTTGCAGAGTGGGAATGGAAGGGTGAAACGCTTCCATTTGAGAATATGTTACCTCAAACATAAGGGTGGTAGGGCTCTCCATACACTTGCAGCGTTATTCCTGCCTCTAAAATCCTTCACAGGCTACTACATCCCCTATTTGACAGTATTTACGATGTTCAGTATTGCCTCAGCTACTACTTCAGGGTGTTCGTAGTGAATGTTATGTCCACGAGGAACAAAAACTTGTTCGCCTCTTGTAGATAGAGATGCTAGCTCCTTATGGTGCTCTAGTGCCCCTGTTAGATGAGCGATTTCATTGTCTGCAGATAGCACTATGGGAGGCTTCCTTTCGTTATCTCCTGTGATCAGCTCCTGAGAGACTATAAAGATAAAACTCATGGGTTTAGGTGGGCAAAGAGCATAACACGCATCGGCCTCGGATATTTGATAGCCACAATAACGTTCTTCTTAGGGCTTAGTCAGTATGTGCCTGATACAACTACTAGCACCAATACCACCAATACTATTACCTCCCCCATCATGAACGCCACTAGTACCACCGATAGCATGAGCAATGGTAGCACTACTGCAACAGAATTGACGCAAGGTCAATCCAACCATAACCAAACAACCAAAGTTGATTGAGTATATCGCTAAAGCTCCTGATAGACGGCCGTACTATGTCTTTTAGTCTCACTCCTACAGAGAGGGCCTTTCTAGAAGGGTCTAGACAGTTCACAAATGCGCAAAAGCGATACATAAGATGCAGGATTAACAAGAAGCTCAAGTATTATAATATGGATTTAGAGACGTTGCAGCGTCTGAGTGTGATTGCAGCAACGGTAAAGGAGCTAACCTGGTTAGGATACCGCCGCAGTTTAGGCGAGGGATAATAGCTAATGAGAGAATAAGAAAAGAAGAGTGGGCCGGAAGGGATTCGAACCCTCGGTCCCCGCCATATCACGGCGGTATCTAGTATGACGAGTAAACAATATCATCTCCTTCGGTGGTAGTGATGGGTAAAAAGAGCTAAATACGTCAAGAACTGTTGGCATCTGCATGACAAGACGCTTCAATGTAGCAATGATTAACTCAACAAACACCATAATAGGCTCAAGGTCATTATGGAAAAAGATTGGCTACTACTGTTGTCTTAATGCGATATTTACCATAATCCAAGGTTCAAACTATACACCTTAGGAAAAAGTAGCAAGAAGAAGGAGGAGGCCATAGCCAATGCAGCGTAATGATAATGGTGGTGGAAAATTTGCGTTACTGACACATCAAGAACCTGCATACCTTTCTGATGGCTTACCACAACTCACCAATGCGCAAAAATCAAAACTTAATTACAAAATGAAGAAGAAGATAGAGATTTTTGAAAAGGTGGAGTTACCGCTGATGATAAGGGCGGGTTAGAACTTGGGTCGGTTACACTATCTGTAGAGAATGACAAAGACTGTCACTCCTTCGACCCGGGTTCGAAATTCGGTTTGGAGAAAAACCGAACGAACGTCCAGGCCCGGACGCTTCCAATTTTTACGGTTAGGTCAAGGATGGGCTACCCTTGTTATTTATCATCCCACAAACCGATGAACAGACTCCGCTTTCTGAATCTGAAGAAAAAGTTACGATATTGAGTCTATGGTTTCTTGATCTTTAACGACGATCTTACCAGTCTCAGCACATCTTCCATTGAGTTCTCCTGAGGCTTTGAGATTATTGCACCATGAAAATTATTATCCCTTCTGAAAGATAGTGCCAAGCCTCCTACCAAGATAGGAATCAAAAACTCTGAGCTTATCCTTTTTACCAAACGTTCTCCTGCCTTGAGATTATCTGGAAGCGTAATTGAAATCATTATGAGATCAGGCTCAGTATTCCTTATGAACGTGATAATTGAATCGGCAGGAATGGAAGGCGTGGCATTAAAGACTCTGTAGCCTCTGCTTTCCAAGATAGATTCTATTACAGATGCAGACAAACCATGTAACTCACCCTCAGGAGAGCATAACAGGATCTTCTCGCGGTTATCTGATTTTGAAATTCTCTCGTTTATTGCAGCAACCAGACCATATGCGGTATTGGTACAAACGTGCTCTGTTGCGACATCAATTTCACTTTTTTCCCACTTCATGCCTATATCATACATGACTGGCTTGAGAATCTTGTCGTAAAATTCTTCCAAAGAAAGAACATTTCTTGATCCTTCATAAATTCTTGTAGCGCTATCTACATCTGCTGAAGCCAATAACAGGTAGAGTTTTTTTGAGAAATCTTCAATGAGTATTTTCTTCTTATTTAAGTCTCGAGGGCTATGTTCAGAAAGAAATGACAATATTTTTGGATCTTGTCGGTATTGCGTAGGTATATCTTCAAGCTCAACATCGGAGGACCTACCTAGGTACTTGATAGTTTGTTGCCTGGATGTCTTTCCATCAGCATTCCACTCGCTTTTCACCAGGTATGCATATTCTATGCCCTTCACTCTCTTGCTTCTGATATATACCAACTTGCTAAATAACGAATGATAATACTTCCATATATAACTCGTGCTAACTATTTCTACTAATGACTAACTGTAATAATACGCAAGATGAAACTTAGGTACCAGGACTGACGAATTTGTATGCAAAATAAATACATTACCAACACAAACTTCAACTATCCGGCTTCTCAAATTATCCCAAAATCCCTAACAGAACATTACATAGAGGCTCTAATTGCTAGGAATATCTAAAAGCCATGGACTAATAATGTTAGCACTATTGCGATATTATTAGCACTTTTATATCAAACCTTGATGACTAATACAACTGTATGAAAAAAGAGAGGGTATTTGAGGTTAATGTTAACCTTGCAGAGAGTTATCTTTATGGCGTAGCTAAAGGAATCAATGGTACTTATGCGATTAATATCCAAGGTGGCAGGACAGGCATAGCGTTGCCAAAAGAATTGTTATATCCTGAAGGAGATTCGTATGTAGAAGCACTATTGAATATCAGAACTAACTCCGGGACTGTATCATTACGGTCAAGAGTGCAAGTTGGAAGGGATATGATAGAGATTTTTGATGATAGGCTCCTCGAAAAGCTAGCTCTCGAAGAGCCCCGAGCAATAGAGATCTTGCTTTTAGGAGATAGCGAAGTACTACGATAATTCAAGAAATCGTGGAACATTTGGAAGATGAAATCAATCTAAAGACATATTTCAGTTGCGGACGGTCGCCACAAACAGGCATGTAATCAATTTCTAAATCTGCTGTATATATAGGGCAAGATGAAACTCATCTCAGGTACTTCACTATATAGTTGAGAGATACTAATCATGCGGTCTCTGCCTCGCTTGCGATTACATTTTGTGTTACATGGTCAACACGCCACATTTTCTGATGATTTAGGGCTGAACAAGAGAATAGATTCTATAAATCATGTTTCCTTGTATGTTTCCAACTCCATTCCACTTCATCACATGATAGTATGAAGGATGGAGTTCTTTCGTGAACCCTTGTGTACGACTTATTTTTTCGAATAGACATTGACCTATCAGCACTGTATTTGCCGATGCCAGTGCAGTCATCTTTGATACAATACTCAAGCTAAATCCTATCAAGTCGACATTGTTTCCAAAAGAAACCACCAAAGCATCGCCGTAATCGATCCCAAGCTTGATTGATATCCTTGGAATTCCTTTCTTAATAAGCTCTGAGTTGATAGAATTTTTCAGGGTCTTAACCAGGTCCTGACCGCATTCAATGGCATGTTTGCATGCCACATCATTGTCGCTGATAAAGATAGCTATTACTGCATCGCCTACGTACTTGAAGACCAATCCTTCATGTTTCTCAATTGCAAGGCTCATTTGTTCCCAGAACGATTTGATAACGAATTCTAATTCGGGGGTTGAAAGATACACAGTCATCTTCGTCGAGCCTACAATATCCACATAGAGAACAGCAATTCGTATCGTACTACCTGACAAGGGTTTCAAGAACGATGCACACCTATCAGTAAACTGCCCAACCTTTCTTACTTCTGTAATCTTGTCCACTTCATTCTCTACAAATTCTGAACTATACACATGTTAGTTGTTCAAGATCTTCTTTTTAAGCAGGTGCTAATGTATGATGCTAGTGCTAACATCAGAAGAACTTACGAGAGTAGGATTACAGGTGCCACAAGGGTTGTAACTTGGGTTTAGGCGGTGTAGTGTATGAATAAGTTAAGGTAATTACTAAAGCGAGCTAGGAATCATTATAATCTCCTGCTAAGATAACGGATGAAGTTAATTGATGTAACTATTTCAGTCCCAATAGAATTTCCATTATAAACCATGCCCTCTAAACCTTCCCCTCTGTTTAATACTGCTTTGATGTAGTTATCTATAACGAAGTCTTCTGTATTTTCACATAACCAGCCCGAAATTGGAAAACCATTTAGTGTTCCCACGCAGTTTGTCCCTAGCGATATTATTTGTCCCTTCTGGAGAAATTCTAATTCTAGCATTTCCTCTCCAGATTCTTTTCTAAGTATGTTTTTGGCAACATTTCTTGCCTGTCTTACTGCAAACTGTGCTAATTGTGGAGACAACTTGCCATCATTATCTAGCGGAAAGGCAGAGATATCTCCAATAGCAAATACATTATCGAATACTCCGCCATCTGATCGTAAGACCTGGGAGTACTTGTTGACTATAATTCTGCCTGAGCCAATTCTTTTGGCTTCAGGAATTATAGTTAAATCCTGTCCTCCAATTCCTGCAGTCCAAACTGTCACGTTTGTTTGTAAGGTTTCCCCAGAGGACAAAGTGACGCTGTGGGGACCTATTTCTATTATCGGTTTCCCTCTTAATATTTCCAAATTCTTATTTTTTTCCAGCTTTCCTTTTACCATCTCAATAATTGTTGGATCCCAGCCAGGAAGTACTTCTTTCTGAGCTTCGATAACCCTGATTCTGATCTTGTTATCATACTTTTCGGACAAAGCCCCTGCTAGACTGAGCCCTGTGGCACCTCCGCCTGCAATTGTCAGTATAGAACCTTGCGGCAGGCTCTTGATTATTCTATCTAACTTGATGCTATCATCTACGGATCTAAAAGATAGGGTGTTTTCTCTGGCTCCTTTTATTCCAAAGTATTTATTTTTTGCACCGATAGCAATTATCAAGTAATCATATTGTATGATCTGTACCATTCCAGACTCTGTCAAGACGATTTCGGCTTGTTTAGCAACAAGATCCACTTTTTCAGATTTGCCTTTAACAAAAATGACATCTTTTCCAAGAATACCTCGTATATCCAACGTTATGTCTCTAGGTTGTAATTCACCTGAAGCTACCCTGTGGATGTTTTGCAATAATTGAAGTTGTGGGCCGTCGCTTACCAATGTAACTTGAACATTTTTATTCTTACACAAATTAGACGCAGCAAATATTCCTGCGTACCCTCCACCGAAAATCAAAACTCTCATAAATCATGATAATACTATAGAGTATAAAAATATCGTGCCAAATTAACATAATAGTGCCTAACTTCTGATAATTGAAGATTAGCAATCATTTAATGATGCACTTGACATATAGTTGAGATAGGTTTCATTATGAATATCCCTATTAATCTCAAAAGTCTAATCTAGAAAGAGACTGGTATTGATACATGATCCTATAGGATGATTTAGATTCTAGCTAGTCAGAAAGCAGTACAATGTTGTCTCAATGTCATTGGCTTAAAGCCCTCCATTTGCTCTACAGCAAGGCTAGATTTGAATTTAAGCTCGTTGATGTTGTCGTATAGCTGCCATAAGTTTGTCATGTAGGAAAATTGTGATTATCATAACGATAGATAATGAAGCGTAGGCTCTCTGTGTTTTTTACTTGAGCTTGATAAATTGAGAATATGTAAAAATTACTCATTATCAAATCGATGCTTAAACCTTTTGTCATACCGTACGCGTTGTCTAGTAAATTCTTTCTTGTCCTGTCCAAGTATGTAAAGCCTGCTTGCAATCAAACCCATGATTGATCCGTATACCATATGGAATGCAAAAGCAGACCCTAATATCACATAATATAATCCACTAAAATGTGAAGCGATTAGAAGTATTTGGTAGTTGGGAGCAGAGAGAGCATATGCATCCAATCGAGCCTGAATGCCAAAAGTTGTCAATGGGAAGAATAAGACTACCCATAACGCTATTCCTACAATCATTCCCGTAAATAGTCCATTGTACAAGTTATATGGAGAGAGTTTTGGCCAAAACATTGCGAGTTGCCCGTAAATGTTTCCTGCAGTTAGTCCGGTGAGCAAGTGTAGGCCAAAACCAATGAATTGCGCACTTGTAACATCCTCAAAACCAAGCGAAATTCCTATCACTGTAAAGAATGTACCAACAGGAGTTTGAGAAACAATATCTATAATAGCCAACATTCCTGATATTGCCCACGCTGCAATAAATCCAGCAAAAGAACAATAAAGCAAGAAAGATTTGGAGTCCTTTAGTCTTCTTTCATGATACATAAGATGAACCTGTTGATGCTAATATTTAAACTAGTGGTAATCCAGTCGTCTAGTGCTAATTTCTTCAATCCAGATACCTCTTCCTATGAATATGACCAAATTACTTATCGATATTGACCTTGATACCCTTCATCCTATTAGAATAATCGTAATGAAACAGAGATAATGGTTTAATTTCTATTGCTACTTCATTCTCTGCTTTCCTTAATAGGAAGTCAGCTAATTGAGATTTCTCGTCTTTAAGGTATTTCTTGATAAGTATATGAAGGATCTCAGAACCTCTTGTTTCATTCAGTTTTGCACGCCCCCATCCCCTAACACCTCGATATGGAGGTAAATCGCCAGCTACTTCAAATCCACACTTGGAATTGTTAGACAAATATTTCAAAATCATGGCGTTTTTCTGGGTAGCACAAAAGAATTTTCCTTCCATATATGCATACCACAGTGATATGGTTATTGGCCAGTCAGCTTTCGTTACGCATGCAAGTCTAATTGGAACGAATGTTCTGGTTAGAAAATCATTTACATTCATTTAGCAACAGGGGAATAATTAAGAAGTTATAAAAATATCGGGATAACTAGTTAGCACTATGTACATCAGTTAGCCCTAGTTTATATACAAAGACGTATCAGTAACTGCATGAAAACACAACGACTTGCGTGGACGTTAGTAACTGGCACAGCAGCAGTAACTGCTGTAGGGGCTTTCGTACCAGAACCTGCACTGGCACTAGGAAGTGTGGTATTAGGAGGAGCAGCACTCGTCTCAACCTTGCATGCGCGGGTTCAACTATCCAGACAGAGAATTAGCGAGAAGATGCTTGAACAGCTGAGATGATGGGTTTCTTCTCCAGCTTCTTTCTTTGTATTTC
>DATADQ010000191.1:0-3920 GCA_036258455.1 Nitrososphaeraceae archaeon
TATTTACACTTACTTCAAATTCTGTAACCACCTGCGAGGGGAGTTTACCAGCAGCTTCTCTTATCGCTTCGCCATATCCATCGTATACAAAGGTGACGTACCCTGAACTATTAGAAGTATATGCGTTCCAAAAAGAGTCATTAAATCTTACGGTTATCTGTGTATCAGGCGGAAAAGATCCAAGTATATACTTTGTGCTTACCCTCTTATCGCCTGAGACTGATGATGGGTGAGGTGACCTCTCAGACCAGGTCTTAGTTGTTTGATTAGTGTTGAAATCTTTGTTAATAGAGAATATTTGGACATAATCCTGAGATGGAATAGCATACATATTCAAGGTGTTAACGAGAATATTCTTATTAATTGGTTGAATTAATACGGTAGCATTCGTAGGGTAAGCGTTGTTAGGAATTTTCTTGTTATTATTTATAATTCTATTATTTGTGTTCTCTAAGATAATGTTACTAGAGTTGTCAAAAAATCTCAATGTAGTATTTTCAAACAATGTATCTTTTAATACATTGAAAGTGCTGTTTGGCCTCAAATAGTAATTGTAGGGAGTATTGGCAGACAAGTTATTATTAACAAGCAAGTTTTTTGTAGCATTGAGAAATACTGCACCACTTTTTGTGTTATCAAATATTTTATTTCTGATAATTTTATTATCATAGGATGAGTTCGCATAAATCCCAGCTCCCCGTGAGTTTTGTATCAGATTTTTTTCAATTGTGTTATTTGTGGAATAGCTCTGCAGGAGAATACCATTTGAAAAACTGTTTGATATCGAATTGCCTGTCACAGAATTGCGGGTCGAGTTTTGTGATAAAGATGCCCCAAACCCATTTTGGTCAACAAAATTATCACTTATCACGCTTCTTGATGAGTTTCTTATTGCGATCGCTGAACCATTGTTATCTTGTATTATATTATGCTCTACCATAGAATCAATTGTAGCTTGATTCAAAACAACACCACTTTTACCGTTGTCAGATATGTAGTTAGACCTAATCAAGACATTCTTACATTCTCGAGTGCAAAAAATTCCATGTTCGAAATTGCTTGAGACATTGTTTCCTACGATCTGAATATCATTGGCTCTGAGCAGATCTAGTCCATGCTGCGAACTATTTTGGATAGTGTTATTAGCTACAATAATATTTGATGCATTTCCTGCAAGGTGGAGACCTCTAAAGTTAGAAGAAATAATGTTGTTCTTTATTATGCTTCCTGAACCAGAGTAATATGTTATTCCCCACGTATCAGCGAGACTCTTAAAACCTAAGCCACTGATAATCGAATTAGTAATATTCATTTGCCCTGTCCCCTGTTGAGGTACTAACAAATAACTCCTAGGGATTGATACATTAGCACCATTTTTCAAAACAGCCTCTGTGCTGTTAGTTGGATTCCATGAGCTAATTTTTGTACCATTTATAACTAAATTCCCGTACGCTACTATCGAATGTGGATAGTAGGTAGATGATTTTATCTTCAGCCACAGCACATCTGTGGAATTTATGAAAAGCGTTGCTCCATCTTCTACTGTAACATTTGCGTTAAGAACCCAATTTTTATCAGAGGTATTGTTCAGAACATCCGAACTATTAATACTTCGGTCGATGGAACTAAGATTGGTGCTTCCCCCACAAAGGTGAATTGTACGATTGGCACTATCATAATATACGCAGCTGTTACTGTGAAGTCCTGAATTCGCGGGGTATGAGCTCGAATTGAGTGGTGCCTGTTGAATGGGAATATCGGTAGCATCATTAATTTGTGTGGAGTAGCTTATAATCGGACTCGATGTAAAAAATGATGTCGCATTGTCAATTGTTATCAGCCACGTCATGATTAGAAATATTGTAACATACAGAGAAAAACTGACAGGACACAAGCTCATTCTATTCATATTAGATCCCTATAAAAGGGATATCATTACATAGAGCATTGTACTTGATATTTTTCCTTACGTACTATTATATGCCAGCCAGAATGAGTGCCAATAAGATTTATAACATCTTGAGATTACTGTTACCCTTGTGATAAACATACCGTTCAAGAAAAGGAATTTGGTATCCTTTATCGTTCTTGCTTCGATGCTTTTTCTAAATATTTCTGTAATGTCTATCCATCTTCACAATAATACTTTTGCACAAGTGGCTTCAGGTAATCAAACGTATTTCGGCGTTGATATGAGAGGAGTTCATACTGCAGTTTCGCAGGTGAAAAACAGTACGTCGGAATCTCTCCCTCCAAATTATTACGAAGATAGTTTTCGTATTCTTCACGATGCAGGAATGAACCATGTACGGTATACACTTTATTGGGAGGCATATGTGGTAAATCCTACCGCCTTTATGAATGAACTTCAGATGGTCGCAAACGCGGCTGATAAATATGGAATAAACGTGATTTACGACAACCATCAGTTTCATACCTCATCCTATTTGAATCCACAGCGAGGAAACGGTTTTCCGTCGACACTTTTTGAAGGAGATCCTAAATTTGTGTACGGATCAGGCGGCTCTCCAAAGTATCAAACTGCAAACTTGTGGTGGACAGATTGGTGGAATAGATCAATAAAAGATGTGAATGGGGTAGATGGATGGGTTCTTTTGTTTGACTTCCTACATAAAATAGTAAATACTCTGGATAGGCACCCTAGTACCTTGGGATACGAGATACTTAGTGAACCGCAGGTGCATAGCTCAGATCAATGGGAAAAGATTGGTTCCTTTAACAGTCTTATGGTAAATGAATTAAGAAAGATAACTCAGAAGACCTTAGTTTATAGCATGAATATCCCCGTAGATTTGAAGAGTCCGATAGGACTCAACCCAACAAATTTAGCCAAGATGGCGCCTGAAAACAAGACCAATGTGGTTTTCAAGATAAGTCTTTACGGATTGCCAAAGCCTGATACTTATCAAGGAGATAGACTTGCAATTTTTCTCCGTACGTCGGAGATTGCTCAAGTGCCGTTGTACGTAGGTGAATGGAATAATGTATTGCGTGAGGCGTCCATCAATGAAGAGGGCGAAAGAGTCTTTAATATTAATCCCCAACAGAGTGATATCAGCCAACAGGAGGCGGATTTAATAGTTGAGACGTTCAAAGATATTGGTGCATGGGGCATGGCGTACTGGCAATGGAGATTACAACCCCATCAGGTAGACAACTACAACTTGGTGAATGTTACAGATAGCGGTACAATTGGTACTACCCAGTACTTTGACATTCTAGAAAATGCATACATGAATGCTTATGGTGGCAGCAATCAGTCGGCAGGACGGCTAGCGTGATTCTAGTCCGATTAGGACTGTAATTGTGTCTGGCAGTCAATAGTTGAATTGCGAACAAGCAAATTGATTGAATCATTTTAATAAATATGGTAAAAAATATAGTACAAGATGGTAATGATGTTAAAGTATTCCTTGCAATCCTTTGGATACAGCTCCAATACAAACATATAATGCTGAAAAATAGCTTTAATAAATATGAATATAACGATTATTGCTTTTATTGTACTGATAGTATTGCTTTTTTTGGGAATTGGTATTCTGATGAATCCATCTATTTTTGTTACCTTTTCGGTGTCATCGGGGGGAGATCAAACAGCAGATGACAACCCTGCCATAAAGGCAATCATTACCCTAGGTTCTGCTTTTCTTTTAGTTGGTTTAGTGGGCCTTGCGGTATTAGGATTTATGATAGCTGGTAAAGAGGAGCCACAAGAGAGGCAAGCTCGGACTTGATGTTTACATTTGGACATTTTAAAGATCCAATTCTATGGAATACATACTAGCTCCAACAATTTCGAATTGACCATTGCATATGGAGTATGTCTTTGCATAGCCACCTTCTTTTCTCTTGTAAGCAAGTATCGATTACTGCTCAGGGATCTATCCTTCCTGAATATT
>DATADQ010000192.1:0-2942 GCA_036258455.1 Nitrososphaeraceae archaeon
ATGACCGTTTTGTATCTAAGTTCATGGGTTCCATCCGTAATATTAGTAACCAGTCCACAAAAGCAATGGCCCACTGCTTTATAGTTTGCTTGTGATGACTGAAAATCCTCTGGTTTATAGTCCGATGCAAACCGCGATGCATCGGTTAATGTGAGATTATAAAAACTAGGGGTGGAGGAAAATTACTGAGCCGGTCTTAATTAAACATTGATTGCCTTCCTCAGGTAACTGCTCTGTTGGCACATTAATGTTCCAATTTTGGTATTCAGCCAATAGATCTTCTAGTCTACTGTCTTCAATACTTCCCGATGGTATATCTGCTCCAAATGATTTGAACGGTCCAAAACTGAAGAGAATAAGGATAACGCCCAATAGAAAATACCCAAAAAGAAACCTAACGTTCTTCATTTTACCACTGATGCTGTAAATATTAGTGGTATTATTTAACGCTGATGGTTTAGCATGGGTGGAGAAATGTCATATTATTTAGTGGTAGGAAATAAATAATTTTTTATCACCAGCCAGTAACTAGTTTCCCTTTAATGAAAGACAGGATTAAAGTGGTGGACTTAACATTTTATCCCGATTGTTAGCGACAATAAAGCCTCATTAATAAATAAAAAACAGGCCTAGTTTTCGGATTTGTTAGGAAAGCTTTTAGTGTAACATGAGCAAAGTTAATACACCAAAGTCAAACATGGATTCGTTTCCAGGTGAAGGCAAATATCTAGGAAATAATATCCCTCATGGTCAGGGGAAACTAGAACAAGAGCAGCTACTGCAAAAAGAAAAGATATCTCCAAACGTTAAACGAATCCTAGTAGTGGACGATGATCCAGATATAACTTTAACATTCAAAAAGGGTTTAGAAGAAGAAAATGAAACTAGCGGAAACAAGGTTCCTCTTCAAGTCTTCACTTATAACAGCCCTCTCTTGGCATTGACAGAGTTCAAGATTAATTTCTACGATCTCTTGCTTATAGACGTAAATATGCCGAAAATGAACGGTTTTGATTTTTATGTAAAGGTCTTGGAGCTTGATTTTAACCCAAAGGTGTGCTTTATGTCTTCTGGCCTCATAAATCAAGAAGCATTAAGAGAACAGTACCCATCATTAAGTATCGGATGTTTTATTGAAAAACCTATTACAATAGAGAATTTAATTGAAAGAGTAAAGGCAGAGCTGGAATATTCACCTTCCAAATTACGTTTTGATGAAATACTAAAGCTAGTTGAATATATACCTATTACCGGAGGCCTTCCAAGTAATGGCAGATTTGCAAAGAATATAACAATGGACTCGATGTTTTACTTTGAGAGTCTACAACGTAAGGGTAGTTTTAGAGACATTGTAAGAGTAATGAATATGGAACTAGCTAGAATGGTAGGACAACAGAACAGAATACAAAGTGAAGAGCAAAAAGCAACATTTCTCAATATAGAACAACGATATAAACAACTACGTGAAATAGGGTGTTCATATCCTATAGAGTATTTATTATTTGATTTTTGTTTGGCCGCCTTGGATGAGGACTTTCCTGATGCAGCATTATACCTTGCACACTCATTTCATATACTTGGTATTTCTAAGTCATTCAATCTTTTACTCTCAGTAATAGTTAATGAAAAATTAGCACATGACATAGATGTCAGAAGATTGATAATCTTGTTAGCAAGAGCAATAGAGCCGCGTGATGCGGAATTATACATTGATACATATGGCGTTACATTTAGAAGACGGTACGAATTGTATAGAGATGGATTAAGAAAGGAAGGAATATAATCTACCTATTGTTTTGGATTTGACTCCCGGTATGAATTAATAAGTGGGTTCTCCTCAACCAATGAATAGATCTTCAACGGCCAATCTAAAAGCATCAAGTATGTCAAGGTGAAAAAATAATGCAGGAGGAGTTGTGCGGAGTTCTGAAATATTATCTTATCTTATCGAAAGAACTCCATCGTAACACCACGCTTCGTATCATAATGGAACATGTACTTCTCATCCTGAGCTATGGGGAGCGATTCTATATTGCCTCTAATACAGGAAGGACACCTTGCTGCTACCATCTGGAGTATTGCCCTTGACATAACGGGGAGTTGTGTGTCCAGTGGGATTTGAACCCTGCTGGTAAATGGATTCAGCTACACTTTTTCATCTATGGAACTTATGATTTTCCTTTTTTGTATTGACTTCTATATAGTTGATCTTGCAGTCTATAACTAATGGAAGAATGGGATCCAGCCATTAATGACTTTGTATTAAGGTGTAACAGCTGCTGGAGGACAAACAAAAACAAACATACTACAATTATACGTACTTCACGTGAAAAATATTATTGTGAACAGTGTTTAAGCATGTTTGACAATTTATGTCACTGCTAGCACGACAGGAAGGATCACTCTTTTTGATATTCATTTGAATATTTTCTTACAATAGAATTTGAAGAGAGCCAACCTGATGCTTGGAGGTACATAGTCGAAGTCCAGGATGCAGGCAAACCAGCTGATGTAACAGGCTATGGGTAACGTAGGTGTTTTGGAAATATTCATCCCGCTTATCATGTTGGTTTATCTCGATTAATCAATACTTCGGCGACATTAGTGAATTTTCTTCAGCTAGTGTTCATAAACCAAATGATGAGCTTTTCATTATATCACAAATCAGAGGGAAGATAGATAGCAATGACTTTAGTACTATCTTCTTTTTTCAAAAAGCCCAAATAAATTATTTTTACTATCCAAAAACATCGCAAAAAACCCCACGTCAATCAAATTTGACACGATTTTAGGCCCCTGAAGTTTCTAGTATTCTTTCCTTATTCTTGTTTTTCCTTCTGCTCCTTATTTTCTGACAATGGTTTCATCCAAGAGATATAGTTCAACCAATATTTACTCATTTTTTCTGTACTCTCAGCAGTCTCCTTATACAATTGAGTCAT
>DATADQ010000193.1:0-2580 GCA_036258455.1 Nitrososphaeraceae archaeon
GACAACATTCGCTTGGCTTTCGATTGCACCTCCAAGAATGTTATCAGTCACTAGAGGCATGACTTCTGTCCATTTATCGTAAGGAACATTAACGCAATGATAAATGACTGAAGCATTTTGAAATGCAGGTTTAATACTATCGGGTTTTGAGGCATCAGCTACAACAATTTCTACAGAACTCGGAAGAACTTTACGGGCTCGGTCAACATCACGTACCACTGCACGGACAACTTTATTCTGCTGAGCTAGATTTCGACCAATTGAAGCGCCTAAAGCACATCCAGCACCGAATACAACATGCATACCCTTTCGATTTCACCTAGGTTGGTATATCTAAAAAAGCTTCTCAATAAATGCACCGACGTATATAACAGGATTCATTCTATTTAAGGAAGAAGAGGAAGCATAAACATGGTGGCAGACGTAACTAGTTTCGCGGTGTCTCTGTTGTGGGGATTCGTTGCCAGTATACCTTTGCTGTTAGGGTGTCTACTTGCGTTAACCACAAAGCTTTCCAAGAAGACTATTGCAGTCATAATGGCATTTGGCAGCGGCGTTCTTGTGGCGTCTCTTGCATATTCATTAATTGAAGAGGCATTTGAAATGTCACAGTCAATCCCATCAGTAATCATTGGATTTATCTCAGGTGGCTTAGCTTACACTATAGCAAACTACTATCTTGACAGACGTACATCCCAAGGCAATATTAGACACAGAAAAAAATCGAGTGGAACTGATGCGGGTGGGGGAAATGCCTCCGGATTGGCCATACTAGTAGGTTCCATAATGGATAATATTCCAGAAAATATGGCACTTGGTATTTCGTTAGCGATAGGTGGATCAGTAGATCTTGTTCTCTTGGTAGCTATTTTCATTTCCAATTTTCCAGAAGGACTGTCGTCTTCAGAAGGTATGAAGTCCAGTGGGAGAAGTAAAAGATCGATACTAATTTTATGGATGGTAGCCGTATTTATAGGAACTATTTCTTCAGCGATTGGCTTTATCTTGTCATCGTATACAGAACCTTCGGTGCTGGCAATTGCCTTATCATTTGCTGCAGGTGCAATTCTAGTGATGCTTGCAGAATCAATGATTCCTGTAGCTTACGAGGAAGGAGGAGCAACTAGAACAGGTATTGCTATAATGGTAGGGTTCTCATTTGCTTTCATATTGGGAAATGTATAGAGATAGGGTCTCCAGGTCAACTGAAGAAAAAACCGATAACAGAGTGAACCACGTGCACTAACTCTCTTTCTTCAAAGTGGTTGATTATACTCCGCACTAGATTGTGATTGTGATTGAACCAGCTTCTGTAGATCTTTGAAAGTCACTGATTTCTACTGTTCAATAACAAAGTTTTACTAATGACATCAACAGTATAATGGCACGATCACGAGGAGAGGCATTTATCAAAAGCGCGGCTATTTCATGATGAGTATATGGCCTATCTTCTGATCTTAATTCTAGCTCAGGTTCAAAGGAGTGTATTTTTTTCCAATTTAGTGTAATAATATCATTCATATCGTAGAACTTGTGGTTTGCGGCAACATACAGGCTTATCGATTTAGAAGCTAAATTCTTGGATCTCATAAACATAATATAGTCGCAGATATTCCTTTGGATGGTTTTGGGATCTGACTCGAGTAGTTTGTCCTAGTTATCAACTTTCAAAAACTTCATGAAAGATTCAAGCGACTTTTTGTAACTTTTCTGAGTTGTAGAATTACGGCAGGTATTTATAAAATTGTGATAAGCGACTGAAGTGACCTGCTCTGACATTCAATTGTTAATTGGTTGGCGAATATTTAACCGTAGTATATGCATATTATAAATATTATTATCTGTAGTTACATTTTTGGGAAAGGCAAAGTATTATCATATAGAACTAGATAATCTATAATCTAAGGGATATTTTTGGCATAGTCGTCTTGATTTTTTGCAATAACATATCTTACGCAAGCCCAGTGCAGACCTCCCCCTCTGGAATTCTTTTGTGTTGTTATAAATGATATGTTGCTCTTGGATCGTATCCATAGGATGATTTTTTGCAGAGGGATGTACTTATCCACCTCTCCTCTTTTCTCAATCAATTACGAACGACCCCAGTTATAGCTCATTGGTTTGTTGTATTTTCTCGTTTTTCTATTTTGTGCTGTCCAGGTCATTCTCCTTCATAATATCTAAAAACTAGAAACTGCTAGACCAAGCTGTCTTTGAAACTTCTGTGTACTTCTGCGAAGTATTTCATTTTATGGATTACCTTCTTGTTTTGCTATTTTGAAGTCAATCCATGCCTTTATCAAGCTGCTATACAATTTTTTGACCTCATTTCAAAAATGGCAAGAAGATATAGCAAACTCACTAACAACTATGCGATATATTGGCGAGCTACTCTTTGATTGTGTTTTCCAAGTTGTAAGTGAGGCTTGTTTATATCATATTTATCTACTTCTAAGAACATTCATTTTATCATCATCACAGGACAATGTGAATGCTTAATGACACCTGATGCTACACTGCCAAATACTAGTTTCTTAAATCCAGAGTGTCCTGCCGGTCCAATAACTATTAGATCAACTC
>DATADQ010000194.1:0-3025 GCA_036258455.1 Nitrososphaeraceae archaeon
AAATCTGTTAAAGAAGCAGCCAGACATTCTGAAAACATAAAAGTAATTTGTGGAGCTGGAATAGTAGATAAGACCGATGTTAAAAGTGCAATAAATCTTGGATCAAAAGGGATACTTTTGGCAAGTGGATTAATAAAGGCAGATGCATGGCAAGATAAATTGATAGAACTTTGTGAAGGTTTTGAATAATAGTGATATCAGAATTTTATTAAAATAAATTCCAAAGTATAAAAATTTATGCTCCCACTCTTTTCATTTTTGAGCCGCAGCGAGGACATGATACTTGGTTATGTTTAGCTCCACAATTCATACAATAGTAGTTTACAGAACTGTTACCAAACATAGTAGCACTTGACAATCCTAGTTTCTTAAACTGTCGCTGTCTGATATAAAAGCTTAGAAGAAGGAAAACTCCAATTATAATGGGTAATGAGTAGGGGAATGGTACTATAAGAGATATAGCAATGCTAATAGCTAGAGATATGCCTAGCCATAGCGCTTGGTTTAATATGAAATTTTTATTATTAAAATCACTCATCATTTAATTTATAGCCGCATGTTATTTATAAATTATTTTGATAATAGAATTCAATACATGATTTTAGCAATCCACCACGTTTAAATATTCCTATTAACCATAAAAAAGATACATCGACCAAACCGAAGGGGAACAATTTCCTTGACCTAGGATATTGAGCAGATGTCCTAGGTCATATTATTTTAAAAATTAAATCGGTTCTTGTTATGTTATTTTTGTTGTGGTTTCTTTTCCCATATCAGGCTTGTGTATAGCATTTCTGGTACCAATTTTTTAAATGGAATTCCTGTACCCTCGTAGAATTTTGTAAACCACTCGTATAAATGAAGCCTAAGTGCCTGAATATAGACTAGTAATCCTTCTATCATCATTACACCTAGATTTCCTAGTATTGCTACTCCTATTCCAACTGCAAAGTTACCGGTGGATAAAAAGAATTCTACTCCATTATTGGCTGTACCCATTAAAGCTACATGTACAAGTAACATAATTCCAATTCTAGTATAACTAATTGTATTAGCAAATAATTCTACTAATCTAATCAACATAACTTCAATGACTGTCATAAATAATTCTTCATTTACATTTCCATGAACTTTCACTTTCCCAAGTTTAACGCCCAAAGGAACTGCAAGAATTTGTAGCACCATAGTTATCATAAGAATCAAGAACGAAATCTTTGTAACTATTTCTACAGTAACCCAATCACCCGCTATATTTGAAAAGAAGGGAGCAGGGTTTTGATTGGTATACATTTCAAGAACCTTGTAATTAGCACCTACTGCAGCTAACATGAGAGAAATAATTGCCAAATACATTATCAGGGTCGGAAGACGGTTAGTAAGTACTTCGTATTTCTTGCCTTGTTTGATTCCCTTGTATATAGAAAATGCAAAAGCACTTACTAGGTGTGTAATACCAATATTGATTGAAAAAGTAAGAATAGTCAGGACAGTCTCTTCTGTAAAGTCTGCTGCATTTAATATTCCTATGAATCCTAATGATCTCAGATATTCCCCACCTGGGAGTTCAACAATATGAAATCCGAAAGCCTCTCCTACTATCAACCCTGCGATTACTGCAGATATTCCTGATGCAAGAATCAACGTACCCCATTTTTTTAAATTTCCTGTTCCTCTAAGTCTAAATGTAGCACCAAGCAAAGCCAATAATGCACCTTGTCCTGCATCTCCAAACATCAATCCGTAAAAAATAGGAAATATTAATGCAATCATTGGAGTGGGATCTATCTCATTGGGTCTTGGTGGACCTTGGGTCAGTGTTATTGGTTCAAAAGATCTAAAATAACGACTATTGGCAAATAAAATTGGTTCTTGATTTTCTTTTGACTGTTCAGAATCATGTTCATGGTCCTTCTCTATTTGATGGAAATCATTAGGTTTTTTATGCTCGAATATCGTTATCCATTTTTCATGTAATTTCTTGAAATTATTAGCCATAACAGTTGGAATGTATCCTTGAATAACAGCAAAATTCTTTAATCCTGCAGGTTTTCTTAAAGTTTCTAAAATCTCTCGTATAACTTGGGATGATTCTCTCAAATACAGAATTTTTGAATTATTTTCTTTGCTTATCTTCAAAATATTAGAATCAATATCTTTTTTCTTTGTAGTTAATTCCTTTATTTTTGTAGATAAATGTTGAAAAGCTTCACTTGGATTTTGAGAAAAAGTATTAGGTATAACAATTTGTGATATGTCAAAACTACGTATTGTTTTTCCTATTCTATCAGAATCCTCATTTTTAGCGAAGATGAATAATGCAGAATGGGTATCATTTAATTTCAAGGCAAAAAGAGATATATCTGAAAGCGAACGTTGAATCTCTGGGAAATCTTTAGTTTTAATAATAAACATATTTTGATAAAATAACTTAATATCGTTAAGTCTGGATATATCGATCTTTAGATTGGATACTACACTTAGAGTATCTTTTAATGTTTTATATTCTTCAAGTTGCCTATTTAAAGAATCTCTTTCATTAATGATTTTTGAGGTTTCATTTACCAAAGTCTTTGAATCTTCCTCCAGTTTCAAGATTAACTGTTCAATTTCTGAAATTTGTAATTCTTTTTTATTCTTTGGTTTACCCTTCATAAGAGCATCCATTATTCCAATTTCTGTTTTAATCCCTAAATCACGTACAACTTCATCGATACTTTGAAAGAGTTTTTGTGAACGTAAATGTAGGTCATCTAGATTAGGATCAGAATATTCAGAATTAGCACTGATTGGATGAAACCATTCAAACTGTGCCAGCTGAGTAGCAACTTTTGATGATTCCATCCTAGGAAGAATTATAGTAACCTTAGCAAGCTGCGCTAAGCCCATTTCAAGAATTTGGATAACGATATCACTTAAAACCTTATCTATGATATTTACAATATAGCTGTTAAAAAATCATTTTAAAATACAAAAAATATCTATTAGAAAATTAAAAAACACAAAGAAGTTCTAATTCATCGTA
>DATADQ010000195.1:0-5495 GCA_036258455.1 Nitrososphaeraceae archaeon
TTCATGGTAATACTAATAGATTTATCTTCCCTGTGCATCGGTTTCAACTGTAAATTTGAAACTGATTTATAAATATTAAGTACCATATTAAGTTATGACAAAAATCGGATATTGGGCATCACAAGAACAATATTCAATGCAGCAATTGATTGATTTTGTAAAAGAAGCTGAAAAAGCAGGATTTGGTACAACCCTCACGAGCGATCATTTTCATCCTTGGTCGCACACAAGCGGACATGGAAACTTTACATGGGTCTGGATTTCAGCTGTCGCTGAAAGAACAAAAAAAATGAAATTTTTAACAGGCGTTACTGCTGGTGTATATCGTTACAATCCTGGAATAATTGCACAAGCATTTGCATCATTGGATGTACTATATCCCGGACGTATTGGACTTGGTGTGGGTTCGGGTGAGGCAATGAACGAAGTACCTTTGGGATTTGATTGGCCCTCTGCAGAAATTAGGGTAGAAAAAACAATTGAAGCTATTCAAATCATAAACAAATTATGGAATAAAAATGGGCAGAGTACTGGAGATTTGGAAAGTTCTCCAAGTAATGATACTAAAGAAGAGAACTGCTATGAGACTAGTATAGATGCGGATGGTTTTGTAACATTTAAAGGAAAATATTTTAAAATTAAAAATGCTAAGCTGTACACTCCTCCCTCCACCAATATTCCTCTATATATGGCAGGCTCAGGTCCCAAAGCAATTAAAGCTGCTGCTAAATATACAGATGGCCTGATTACGACTTCAGAACCTAATGAAGCCAATGAAGTATTTGACATATTTGATAATGCGGCCAAGGAAGTGAACAAGGATCCAGATTTACTTGAAATAATAGCAAAACCAAAGGTTTCTTATTCAGAGGATTATGAGAAAGCGTTTAAGGCATGTGAGTTCTGGCGTACTACACAAATAGATGATGCATTTAATACTGAGATTAGCGATCCAAGAATTCTAGAACGAAAGGCACAACATGAAGTATCTGATGATGAACAGAAAAAATCAACAATAATAGTAACTTCAATAGAGGATCTAATTTCTCCAATCGAAAAATATTTTGATGTAGGATTTACACAAATCTATATACACAGTACTAGCCCAGATGAAATAGAATTTATTAGATTATTTTCAAAAAGGGTGTTACCATATTTCTACGATAAATGGAAAAAAAGCAAAGAGTTTGTCTTAGGTGTTTAATGAAAATTTATCTAATATTGATAAACTTGACTCGCAACTTATATCGCTAGTGATATAGAAAGATTTTAATCTGTTATATTCTTTGTTGCAGATGATTTGATGTATCAGCAACTCACTGTAAAATCTGTGGAATGGCATTTATTAATGCAACAGAATTAAATCATCATATTAATTTAGTCCATATGAGATCACTTTTTCAGTGTCAATTGCAACAAAATCTTTAAAGATAAAACTGAATTTAAGGAACACATGCGGATCCACTTTCGACTTCTAATTGCCTATCCAGGAGGTTACGGAATAAACCATTTGTAAAAGATATAATCTAGAATATTCTGAAAAGTGAATATTGACATTTGATTAAATATATAACATAGGAAATCATGATGATGATTTGAATCCTTGCTTCTAGTTCAATTCTAACTTCTAAATGTAATATTGTGCAAATACAAATAGAGTTTAGTATTGGCATTAGCTAAAATGTCCGAAAGTGATAAAAAAACTATCATTTGGAATTTTATGGAAGAACTATGGGAAAATTATCTAAACGCATTAGAAAATAATTTGCCAACCAAGTTCAATTTTATGGATTTTTTTAACTTTGGAATACTGAAGAATGGATTCTCCGATAATGACAAAATTTCCATCATCAAGCAATATGCCAAGGAAAAAAGTTACATCAGAATTACCGGGAGCAAAGTATTTGTAACTAAAAAGGGGCTAGAAGAATTCCAAAAAGATACTCACGATTGGGATTAACACGCCTAAAAAGACTAAATAATTTTTTGTCTGATGACCTATTCTGTTAAAAAAATTATTTAATAGTTTGTTGACTCTATAAATAATTAATCCGTTTTGTGAAGTTGGTTTTTTAAGATGCAGATTGAGTTATTAAATTAGGTAAACTGAATTTAAATTTGTTCTACTTTTGATATTATTTCACCAATATTTTGCTTTTCGGTAAGAACGCCAGCCCATATATCATTATCTTTTGATACAAGTTGTGGTACACTTGAGATTGTAAAGTCGGTAGGAAGAATCGAATCTAATTTTTTCCACCTTAGAGGCATTGAAACAGTTGCCGCTGCGGTCGGTCTCAATGAGTAAACCGATGCTAATGTTTTTCCCCTCGAGTTTTGGTTATAATCAAAGAATACCTTTCCTTTTCTTTTTGAAGTATTCCATTCAGTAGTTACTTTTTTAGGATATTTCGAGATCATAATCTTTGCAATTAATTCGGAGAAATTTCTTGTCTGTTCATACGGATAGCTATTAATAATGGGAACGTAAACGTGTAAACCAGATTTTCCAGATGTTTTTACATACGAACTAATTTTCAATTCCCTTAAAAAGTCATACAGGTCGAGTGCAAGTTCTACTGCTGCCCTAAATCCCTGTTTGTTGTACTCAGGTTCTTGACCCTTTTTTTCCTTTCCAGAATAAATGTATGGATCAAGATCAAAAACTATGAAATCAGGAAAATTCAGACCACATTTCTCTTCATACAATAATGAAGAACTGTTGCAGCTGTCTAAGTCATTAATCCTGCTGTACCAAGGGTGCATTTCTATGCATCCCAAATTGGCAATCCATAAAAGACTTTCTCTATTGTTACAGACTAAATAATTGATATTATCATTTCTTTGTTCAGAATGGATTTGTGCAGTCTTTACAAAATCTGGTTTTGACTGATTCCAATTCTTGTGAAAAAATGATTTTCCATAAATTCCATCGGGGTATCGACTAAGCGAAAGAGGTCTGTCCTTCAAATGAGTAAGAATCAGTGGACTTACCAACTCATAGTAATTGATTAGATCCTTTTTCATGAATTCGGTATAGTCTCTTGTTTTAGGCCAATAAATTTTGTTGGGATTTGAAATTTTAGCTTTCATTATATTTTGAGATTGTTTTTTGATTTCATAACCTGAATTGTTTGAATTTCCGTTTTTAGGATTGTCAGCTTCAATTGTGCATTCTATGGGTTTCTTGTCTTCCCGAAATCTCAAAAAGATTGGTGCCCGCATTATGCCATCTTTAGTCCATTCATTGAATTTTACCTCCGCAACAAGTAGCAGTTTTACCCACATGGTTTCTCGATTCATATAGGGTAGGTGATCAATTGGCATTGAATCAATTCTTATTTCTTGCAATTTTGAATACACTTTGTCAAGTAACTCGTAGTCAAAACCACTACCCGTATGTCCTACGAATCTAAACTTTTTTTCTTTTGTGCAATATACTGCTAATAGAAGGGAACCAAAAAGATTAATCCTGTTACCTATACCTTTAGTGTAACCAATAACGACACAGTCTTGTGTTTTAATATTTTTAATCTTTAACCAATCCCTTGATCTTACTCCCTCTCTATAAACGCTCGATGTATGTTTGGCCATTATTCCCTCCAAACCAAGTTCTTTACTATGCTTAAGTATATCAATTCCCTTTTCTTCAATGTAGTCAGATATCTTAATCCTATCATTTGGTCCTACTATTTGCGATAGAATACTTCTCCGATCTAGGTAGCTTAATTTCTTCAAGTCTTTATATTCATAATACAAAACATCAAACGCATAGAAAGTACAAGGAACTTCTGCTGAAAGCATTCGAATGTCTTTTAAACTTTCTACGTTCATCCTACGTTGATGAGCCTGAAAGCTGGGAATACCCTTCTCATCAAGAACCACTATCTCACCATCGATTATTGTTGATTTACATTCCTTAAGACACTCTCTTGCTGAAGTTACTATTTCAGGATATTTCCTTGTAATGTCATTTCCACTTCGTGACTGCAACTTAATTTTATCATTTTCCTTAAATAAGATAGCTCTCACACCATCCCATTTAATTTCAAATACCCATTGTTTATTATTGAAGGCTTTATCAACGGGAGATGCCAACATTGGCACTACTCTAGAAAAAAAGTCTTCTCTCTTATTAGTGTAAATATGACTACCTGTAATTGAAGGATTAGATCGTGATTTTTTGATTGAAGAAATACTCTCTCGAAGTACAGAGCCAGGATGTGTAATAGTAAAATCTTCCTTTAAAGCAAACCCATCGTCAACTTTTATTAGTAACCATTGGTTTTTATTTTTGGTTCTAATTAATGTAAATCCCCCTCTTAGCTTTTTTCCTTCCAGTTCTAATGAGATCTTTCCGTTTTCGAGCTGTTTTGAAATAGTATCCTTTGTTTTATAGGTACCAATATCCCATACTATTACTGTGCCAGCACCATAGTTACCACGAGGAATAACTCCTTCAAAATTCAAGTAATCTAAAGGGTGATCTTCTACCAGGATTGCTAGACGCTTGTTGCTCGGATCCATTGATGGTCCTTTAGGTACGGCCCACGAAATGAGTACTCCAGATTCAGATTCTATTCTAAAGTCATAGTGTAATCTTGTAGCATCATGTTTTTGAACAACGAATGATTTTAATTTCTTTTGTTTAGAGCTACGGTTTAGCTTACCCTTGGGTTCCTGAGTTTTGGCAAAGTCTCTTTTCTTCTTATAGTTTGCAAGAGATAATTTTAATTCTGCCATTTTTAATCCGTTTATATCTACAATTCTGTCTCAAATACAGACAATCCAAACATAAAGTTCATTTCAATTAATATTGTACTACAAACTATAAATTGAATTATCAATCTATAAAAATTTCCACCCTTATTATGATGGAAGTCAATAGGAATAGTAATGTGGCATTGCTGGTATGAGCCTGTGAAGTCTGTGGTAATCAATCTCAATATTCTTACGCTATTCTATAGTGTCAGTAAGTTCAAATTTACCTGTAAGAAGAACGAATTTTTATTATGGTAACGAATCTTATATGAAACAAGGCATGTTTAGAATGTACAGTTATATCTCAATTAGTAAATGGTCGCATGCTAAACCTAGTCAATAGGGTGAGTTTATCTAATTACGTCTTTTCTAAAAGATGTTGCTTCATTTTCTGAAATTCTAGTTCACTCAATATTCCGTCCTGCTTTAATCTAGAAAGTTTCCTTATCTCGTCAGCGACTGAAATAGTATCAATACTACTTGCTGATTCGCCATCGTTGGTGGCTTTCATTCGCCGCCTAATTATTTCCAAAAGTTCTTCAGCCTTGCCCTTGGGAAGTGCTTCTATTAGACCTTCTTGGTCGTCCTCTCCACCTATATTCTCATCGAGTAGTCCCAACTTACTCTTGTTTACCAACGTTGGTGCCTTAAATAAGATTGTTGATGTAAAAACGCCCTTTTGTAGCTTGACGCTAGTAATGACGTCGTATGGGATATCAATTACGTCAGCCTTC
>DATADQ010000196.1:0-2961 GCA_036258455.1 Nitrososphaeraceae archaeon
GCCCTTATAGTGGGATTTGCAATTTATTTCAATAATCCTGAACTGAACAAATCTTCTCTTGGCAATAGTAATGAGCGGATAATAACATCCGATCCGAATAGCGAGGGAGCTATTTCAAATGTTAAACTATCAATAGACAAATCTCAGTTCAAAAAAGCACCAGAATTCAGTGGAATAACATCATACATTAACACAAACGAGACAAAGTTATCTGAACTAAAAGGAAAAGTGGTATTGGTTGACTTTTGGACATACAGCTGTATCAACTGTATCAGAACGATACCATATCTTGTTGAATGGAATCAAAAATATTCTGACAAAGGATTGGTTATTGTAGGAATTCATAGCCCTGAATTCGAATTTGAAAAAAATATAGATAATGTTAAACAGGCAGTAACACGATTTGGAATAAAATATTCTGTACTGTTGGATAACGATCACGGGACTTGGAACGCCTTTCAAAACAGTTACTGGCCGAGGAAGTATCTCGTCGATTCAGAAGGATACATTCGATATGATCATATTGGAGAGGGAGGTTATGTTGAAACTGAAAATGCTATAAAGAACTTACTGGCAGAAAGATCTAATCAACAAGGACTTGAGATATCTAATCTTAATCAAACAAAATTAAATGTCCCTGGGGTGGCATCTGTTGATTTCAATCAAATCAAAACACCTGAATTATACTTTGGATACCAATATGCGAGATCTCAACTTGGAAATATTGAGGGATTCAATCCTGAAAAGGCTGTCAACTATACGATACCAAGTTCTAATCTGAAGCCTAATCTTATCTATCTTCAGGGATTATGGAAAAACAATCCGGATAGTATGGAACTTGTCGGACCTGACGGAAAAATCGTACTGGCATATTCGGCAAAGTCTGTCAATATTGTAGCAGGAGGAAAAGGAGAAGTAGCTGTTAAGGAGGATGGTAAAGATGATCAGACAAATAATCCTTATAAAGGGAATGATGTTGGCTCTGACGGAAATCTAAGTATAGACGGACAGAGACTCTATAATATCGCAGACTATACAAACTACGGAAACCACCACATTGAGATAAATGCGAAAGGACCCGGTTTTAAGATATATACCTTCACATTTGGATAAATCCATAACATCAGGTAATCAATTTAATGTGGCATGCGACCTGATCCTGTCACTTGAGTTTAATAGCCTAACTAGACCTCCACTCAGTTCCAAATGATATGATCAAAAAATAAAAATAGTAACTACCCAGTTAAAACAATGTTAATTGAATTTAGGTCCTGAATCATGGATAGAAGTTACTCTCCCTGATAAATCAATAGCAAACGTAAAGTTAATTAGAAGTAGAAGAAGCAAACGCATGCGTATTAGGGTCGACCGTCGCGGTGTCTCTGTCCTCTCTTCAGTTAACGAAGACCTAGAAACAATAAGAAATTTCATAAGAGATAATGACACATGGATTTTAATCAAATCAAAATTCTATGCAAAATTGAATAGCAAGTTGGAATATGGTCCTCTTCAAAAAGATGAAATAATTTATCTTGGGACGAAATATAAAATAAAATTTGTAAAAGACTCTTTCCAATATTCTATTTTTTCTGAAAACCTAATGAAAATAACATTTCATGTAAAAGATAGGCGAAGATGTAAGAGAAATATTGTAAATTGGTATAGAGAACAGACAAAGAAACTACTGGATAATAAAGTTCCATTCTTTGGGAAAGAGCTATCGATATCTTATGGAAAAGTAAGAGTAAGGAATCAGAAATCAAGATGGGGTAGCTGTTCTAAGGGAGGGAACTTAAATTTTAACTTGTTATTATCCTCGCTTCCCATCAACGTTATCGATTACATTATAATCCATGAATTATTTCACTTAGTTGAGTTTAATCATTCAGATCATTTTTGGAAACTAGTTGAACATGCGTTTCCCAGCTACAAGGGCTGCCGAAATTGGTTGAAAAATAATGGTGCGTTTGTACAACTCAATTAGTTTTATTACTTGTCTCGATTAATTATTATCATATCCTTGTGACCTAATTTGGTATCTACAAAATTTTACTCTGAGATTGTCACAAAATCAAGGTAGTTTGATTTTCTTGTCAATTAATTTTGGGCCAAAATGAGATTAGCGAACATATTCATTATTGTAAGTATGGGAGTTATATATGAGATTCATAAATATCAACATGATGATTTTCAATATGTTGTCGCTAGTACAAATAAATATCCTGAGAATAAGGTAAAAGTTGATGTTGAACGTATGAATGCCATGTTAAATGAGTCACTGAAAACAATGGGAATAAGATATGTATTTGCCATTTCTGATACATCTGATTCTTTATATAAAGAACGTAAAAAGAGGAATTCTTATTAAATGGATAGTTTATCTGCCTTACATACTTGCCCTTGAACAGGATTTTCCCTATTCAAAATGGGAAAAAATTTAGTTTTTCCATTATACTTTTTTCCTGGTTAATACTATTTTTTTCCTCTTCTGAAAGTAATAGTAATTTTCTTAAAAATGCTGAGGCTCAAACCTGTAGTAACAACCTTCCTGTAAACAGTGTATCTGCAATTGGTAATGATGGGAATGTACCAGCAAATGTACTTGATAACAATCTAAATACAAGATGGTCAAATCTAGGAGTCGGTTCATGGATCCTAGCTGATTTAGGGTCAACCAACACCATTTGCAGTGTAGATATTGCATGGTATTTAGGAAATCAAAGAACAAGTAATTTTGTCGTAGCCACATCTACTGATGGCACTACATTTACCAATGTATTCAGTGGCACTAGCAGTGGTACTACACTAAATTCTGAAAAGTATTCCTTTGGCTCTACAAGCGCTAGGTACGTGAGGTTGACAGTGAATGGCAATTCTCAAAATAATTGGGCTTCAATAACAGAGCTTGATATCTTTGGTACATCATCAGTCCCATCTGGAGGTTACCACTATGCACCAAGC
>DATADQ010000197.1:0-4615 GCA_036258455.1 Nitrososphaeraceae archaeon
TCAATTCTGAGTTCATGGAGATAGCAAAGCGCAACCTCGAAAAGGCCGGTATGGACAAGTACGTGACAATCCGTCAGTACGATCCACATCAAGGCATCGATGTCCGCGATGCTGATGTCGCAACCGTCGACCTCGGTGATCCATGGACCATAGTCGATCAGGTATATGACACGCTAAAAGGCGGCGGCGCATTTGTAGCTATCTGCCCTACGATGAATCAGATCGAAAAAACTGCAGCACAGTTGAAGAAATGCGGTTACGCTGATATAGACTGTGTAGAACTTATGATCCGCAATATGGAGGCAAGAGAAGGAATGACCCGTCCATCGATGAGGATGATTGGACATACGACCTATCTTGTCTTCGCAAGAAAGGTGGAGAAGCTTCAGGAAACGGCTCACCAACCAGTTAGCGAAGAAGAAGAAGAGAAAGAAGAAGAGACTGGAAACAAAGAAATATCACAATAGTCGCCAGGTAGCAGCAGGATTTGCAAATATGGCTAGACTGTTAAACCACAATTTTTTGTAATTGAAATGTCATTATGGAAAGTTTCTGAAATTGGATGCTTCTAAATGATAATGGTCATATGGTAAGATTAGATTCGACAAAACTATCCAAGAATAATATCTTGCAAGAAGACCTTTAAGTATATTTCAGCAGTAGGCAGAGATTTCCGGCCTGTAGAGCAAAAAAATATCTTCATCTTTGTTACACTACAAACCATAGCTATTAGGCATAGAAAAGCGTCATGCATTCGTAAATAGCTTACCCTGCTTTTAGAAAAGCTGTTCTAGTTGTTTAATAACGTCTGCTTCATCTAAACAAAATACTGAATCATATGCATCGGTGTAAATGATATGACCTGCCTCAGGTGTCGGGTCTTTTCCAGTAATGTCTATAGAGTGGGACAGCAGAAGCAGAAACCTCGAGTCAAAGATCATAGAACAACATCAATCACTTTATGATGAAAAAAGAATAAGAAAAAAGTGATAGGTGGGCCAGTGGAATCTTTTTCCAACATCGTATCAGATGATAGAAAAGTCAAGCAAGCTTGCGGCATCGGAGGCAACTTGCTGCCAAGTTACCGACGCTTATTCTTGGAGTTACCAAGGGATGATGACAAGGTCTTGATGGCTGACCATATAATAGGTTCCTACAACCAGCAAAACATTGCTGTCCACACAAAATGCATTTTTACATCATGAGTTTGGTTCGTCAGTCAAGACACCTAGAACATGAAAAATCGTTCAAAGACATGACATCTCATGACATTATTGATAGACAAATGTACACGTTTCAATGTAGAGACTGTGGACAAGAACTATATCTAGATTATAAGTCACAAGTCCAAGTGGTAAGAGATTCCATCCACGACAGAAAACCGCAAAGCTTGCTTAGGACTGTAGCTTCTTCTAGCAGAAGAAGCAGATTTATTTAAGTTCTTGAACTTTACATGTAATGCTCAAAGTAAGATTCGCATGAGCATTCTTAGCAAAAATTCTATCACTGGTGCTACTGCTATTCTTCTTTTCATTATAACAGGCCTAATACCCTATGAGCACCACCACCATCATCATCTTCGCTTTACTGCAGAGGGAGGAGAATGTATAGACTACGAAGCGTCAGAAAACACCATTACCGTTGAGTGCAACGCTTCCTTTCTAGATGTTGTTCAGAACATAAATGATCCTGATATACTTGAGAACGTTGGAGATAGTGAATACATCCTAAACGCTAACCTGGAAGTAGCTGATGATGTCAGCTTTGCAATGACTTCAAATCAGGATGGTCTGCAATACCTAAAGATCATTGGTGCAAATGGAATAATAGTTTATGGAAAAATACTGATATACGGTGTAAAAATAACATCTTGGGATTTCTCAGATGAGGACGTTATCCAACAAAACATTAATGGCACTATCGGACGTGGCTATGTGCAATTTGCTGCAAGCGAAGGTGCTGAGATAATAAATTCGGAATTTGGATATCTAGGATACGTTGAACCGGGACGCAGAGGATTTGACCTTCTGGGAGGTGGAGCGCCGTCTCATGATATGGTGATTAGAGGTAGTAAGTTTCATGATATGTGGATGGCATTTTATTCCAGAGGGGCATACAATATCACAGTTGATGGTAATGAGTATTACAACAATATCAAATACGCTTTAGACCCTCACACTGGAACTCATGACATGAATATTACAAATAATTGGCTTCATCACAATCCAATAGGGGCAATCTGTTCGGATAGATGTCATAATATTCTAATTGAGGGGAATTTGGTAGAGCACAATGCAGACCATGGAATATACTTTTCAAGAAACATGCATGATTCAATTGTAAGGAATAATAATATCTATAATACGACTTCTGGAATAACAGTATCAGAATCACCAAATAACCAGATTTATAACAACACAATTGAAGGAGCAATCTTACAGGGAATACGTTTGTTTAATCCTGATATACCAGATGATGGCTTGACAGAGGACAATTTTGTCTATAACAATTCTATAATTGACTCTGAAAATGGCATTAGTGCAACAAGAAGTCATGATAATATTGTAGGGAATACCACGTTCTCTGATATAGAATCAAGCGAATACCGCTTATCGGGAAATTCAAGTATGATGATAAGAGGGCAATATTTTGATAGTGCCTTAATATCAGACGACGGCTCGGAAATAGGTAGTCAGATAGAGATTGCATCTTCAGGAATAATAGACGTGATAGAAGGAGCAAGAAGTGATGGAGAAGAAGATGGTGGGGATGAGGAGGAAGATGAAGACGATGACGAAGGGGATGAGGACGAAGGTGAAGGGGAGTTGTACAATACATACAATGAACCGTATAGGAAGAGATTGAGCGATGGTGATAGTATTACAGTCAGCTCATAAAACGAATCTTTGCCCAGATTCGCTCTGGTAATTATTTGACTCCTGTGATTGCAAGAGATTCTACATCTTATAGAAAGGATGTTGAAGGAAATTAACTTTCTTTTTTAGGTGCCTACGGAGGTCAAGAAGCAAGAAAGGATTACATTGATTTTCGTGGGAATTTGGTGAAGGAACCTATGTAAAAGACGGTCTTGCTTTTTAGAAAATCAGAACTACGCTAAGGAAAATAAAGATTAGATGTATCTAATCTTTCTATTGAGTTCTAAATCAACCTTGATTTCCATACACCTAAATCCAGACCTTCGAAAAAATTGAAGAATGCTTCCGATATTATACCTTTCATGGAGTGCTCTTTCAATGAACCCATACCTATTTCTTGGATCTGCTCTCGGGTTAGGCCAATAGTTGCTCGGTTCTCTGATGAGATGTTATTTGACATCCCTAGATTTTACACCTCAGCCTGCTCCTATGTTTTTCAGCATGTCAGACTCTCTATCCAATACTAATGTCAATTCTGCTCTGCTGCTATGATGAGTTGCTTGTGTGTGACCATCATAGCAGCAGTCAAAGAAAGAGTACTTCGACTAAGGCTAAAAGTGAGCTAGATCCAATGCTTCTTCCAAAAAACTGTACTTTCAAGAAAAAATAAGAAAATTATACTGGCGCATATTTTCCAATCCCCTGTCGCTCCATTAGCCTACCGCTATCATACCATTCCTGGATGACTCGCTCTACCTTGCTCTCCGTCCACTTAGTCATGGGTAGCGTGGTAAGAAGGGATCTTACATCCTCAATAGTGAAATAGCCTTTATCTTGTCCTTTCTCATCTAACATTGCATTTTGTATTGCTTCCTTTAGTTCGGATTCCTCCCTCTCATCCAGTGTTGTAGGGTCAACGGTTATTGATGATGTGGATTCGTCTGTTCTTACGGGTGTTGGCGCTCCTGATTCTTCAGCTTTTTCTTTATCTTCCTTTTCCAACATCATTATTACCCTCTAAACACCGTTATTCTATTAAAGCCATCCGCATCTTCGACAAACACGCCATAGTCTGCAGACTAGCGACGTTAGGCTGACCTAGAATGTTATTCTCTTAATTTCTTCTATTAGTTGGTACATACTGGTCAGATCTGCTATACCATATACTGAATTATGTGTATATCAAGTTAAATTGATTGAGGCGCAGTCTTCATCATAATGGAGCAATATGGTAAAGATATCAACAATAACAACAGTCCTAATAGAAAAAAAAGCTATGAAGTCTAAGATCTATCGGAGATTTATTACTACCATCGCTTTACCTAGTCTATTACTAGCACTGACATTCATAGCATCAGTGCCAACCTATTCAGTGCAGGCTACAGGCGGCAATGAAACTGGGGCTACACTAGCGCCTAGTGGGACATGATGTAGTACAATTTTGACCTTAATGAGTTTTTTGAACCAGTATCTTGTTCTTCTTGTTAAAGGTCTTGTCTTTTGCCTCTTCTTCCTTTATTGAAGTAGCCACAAAAAAATGGTTTTCCTTTTTATTTAATGATTAGCTTACATTATGATACTAAAGTTTCATAGCGCTAATAGAGTAGTTGAGATACCTCACAATATGCGATTGTCATTCTGCTTACATTATTCTCCACACATGCATGCTATGATGACTTCTTGAATCAAACATGCTGCAGATTGTATCTCAAGTCCTCTTTCTATTCTGTTCTTTTTCA
>DATADQ010000198.1:0-3663 GCA_036258455.1 Nitrososphaeraceae archaeon
ATACTTTCCTTTATCTGCGTCGCCTAACTCCCAAGCAACTTGTGTTATCCGTCTTGAAATTCTATCTCCATCAAAATTGAAAAAAGAGATGTCGCTATCATTAATTACAACTATATCGCGATTATCCAGAAAAATTGCACGGTCGGTATAATTTAAAAATCCCAGAATATCACTAGACAGAAAATAATCATCGTTACCAACTCCTACAATGAGCGGTTCGTCATATCTAGCACCACATAAGGTAGAAGAATTAAATACTGCAACAAATGCGAAAGAACCTACTAATCGCTTGCATGTAAAGATCATTGATAATCTGATATCTCTAGTAATTTCAAAGTATTCCTCCAAGAGATGAGCAATGACTTCACTGTCGGTTTGACTCTTGAATTCATGACCCGACCTGTATAACTCATCTTTCAGTTCATCATAATTTTCTATTATACCATTATGTACTACTGCAATTGTAGAGTTACATGCAAGATGTGGATGTGCGTTAGAATCAACAATTCCTCCATGTGTTGCCCATCTTGTATGGCCAATTCCTAATTTACCGGGTAGCTCGTCAAGTCTTAGAGATTTATTGACTTCTGCAACTTTACCTACTCCTTTTCGTACCATGAGTTTTCCTGATTTAATGGTTGCAATACCCACACTATCGTATCCCCTATATTCCATCTTTTTAAGACCTTCAATTAATACAGAAGAAGCGTGTTCGTTGCCCTTATATCCGATTATTGAACACATAATACTATTCTACAATTTGCCTTGCTTTAAAATAATTATTAATATCACAAGTTACCACTACAAAAAAACTTATAACGCTTTTTACGAATTCCGCTGATCTTTAAATGTAGAAAAATATCAACATATTATGCAACTTTACACACCAGACAATCTTAATATATAATAGTTAATTATTTATTATTTTGATGAATAAAAAAAGGCTTGTTTATTCTTTAGGTGAAAATACACTCACAAAGGAAATTTCAATCCTAGAAAAACCAAGCGAAATGCGTATTTTATCAAATCCTATAGCGTGGAAAATTGTAAATTTATTGGCAGGTCGGCCAATGTATCCAGCACAAATTGCTAAGGAACTCAAGATATATGAACAGAGTGCATATTACTACATTAGGAAATTACTGGCAATCAGAGCAATCGGTCAAGTTGAAACTTCATTTGTACATGGAGGGACTGCGAAACTTTACAAAACAGAGTTTGCCGCGTTTGGAATGGAAATGAATTGGGGAGAAAGGAAATTTGAAAACGTAAAGAATGGAAAAATTAACCGTAACGTTCAAACATTTTTTGAAGACTTTATTGACGACGGGTTATTCAATGGTACTATAGTTGTAGGAACACCAGACCCACATGGTCCTTACAGATCTTCTGCAAGAGATGGACATTACGCAGCACAGCTTGCTTTTTTCTTAGGTAGCTTTTGTAGTCTTCCACAAAATTTTGTCGTGAAATTAGATGTCGACGCAAAGTCGGAAAAGATATCAAGAACAGAAAATATCATATCTATTGGCGGCCCTGGAACAAATATTATCACATCAGAATTTAACAGATATTTACCAATAAGATTTGACGAAACTAATTTCTGGTCCGGCTTAATAGCTCCATATGGAAGGACTCACACACTTGACAATCATGGACTGATTGCAAAGATTAGAAATCCTTTCTCTGAAAAGGTAAACATTGTAATTATTGCAGGAGTGAGATCAGCAGGTACAAAATCAGCAATAATTGCCCTGACTAGCCATGGAAATGAAATATTAAAAAAATTCAATCAAGACAATAATTGGGCACTCGTTGTTCAGGGATTTGATATGGATTCAGACGGAAAAATAGATACCATAGATATTGTAGACGAAATATCTACCAAAAGTCTTTGAATTATTCTTCGTTATTAACTAGCTATAGCATCTGTTGTTTTGCTCGGAGCTTCCGCATGCACCAATATCTTTGACTCATCTTCTTTCTTTACCAGATACCCTGGTAAATTCACTTTTCGATTTCCGATTGATACATGACCGTGGACTACTACCTGTCTCGCCTGTAACGGAGATTTAATAGCCATTTTTCTCATCACAATCGTCTGTAGTCTTCTTTCAAGTATGTCTTCGATTTTCAAATTCAAAATGTCGTCTAGAGATGAAGTATTAGTCAAACCTAACCTATTCAGGAATGACAAGAGAAGTGATTCCTTTTCCTGTCTATCCTCTAAAGTCAATGCAAGTAATGTTCTTGCCTGATTCCTAAAATTCGCAACTTTTGTTTGGGCTTTCCATAGTTCCCTTTTGTTCCGGAGTCCGTATGAACCGATTATATAAAGTTCTGAATTTAGTTGGTCAGAATTCCATATTCTTCTTGGTCTTCTGTAACTTTTTCTTGGTTTTCTTGGATCCCCCATTCTACCTCACTATTCTTTAGTTTCTGAAGATTTTGGCTCGGTACTTTTTGGAGATGAGGCCTCAGGAGTAGCAGCTTCAGCTGCGGGTGCCGGTGCACCGGCTTCCTTTGCTTCGGGGGCGCCTCCACCAGCCGACGGTCTCATTACTACCTTTTTCACTCCAACTGCACCACCTTTTCTTCCAGTAGTTCGGGTACACTGGCCTCTGACTCTAAGGCCAAACATATGCCTATAGCCTCTCCAGCTATAGACTGTTTTTTCTCTTTCAATATCATTTGAAATGGTAAAATCAAGATCAGAAGTTAGCAAATGCTTGTCTGAACCCGTATCACTATCCTTTCTCCTGTTAAGGTACCAATTTGGAATCCCCATCGAAGAGGGATTTTTTATCGCAGCTTCAATGTCGCCCACCTCTTTTTCCGTTAAGAAACCTATTCTCATGTTAGAATTGATATTTAACGATTGCAGTATTACCTGAGACAAGTTATAGCCTATACCCTTAATCTGACTTAGGGCAATTATGATTTTTTTACTGCCATCTATATCCTTGCCTGCTATTCTTAATATATGCCTATATTCAGATATCGACAACATTTACGTCCATCATTTTCCGAAATAAAAACCATGCTGACAAATACAAAAAGAAATAAAAGAATCAAAGTATTACGATAAAACCAAAATAAACTTTGAAAGCTTTAAATTTGTTGGTAGGACGAGCTGATGAATAATTGATTTCTGAAAATTTCAAGGATATTGTTCATAAAAGTTATAGTTCAAATGCTGATTATCAGGAAGCAATTCCAGGTGTACCTGAAAATTATAAGGATATAAAAACACTCGAAGATTTGATATCAATCAATTATAAACATGTATCTGTCAATGATCAACTTCGAGGAAATTTAATAATTAAACTGAAAAGCCAACAGTTTCCATATTCAGGAATCATCGGTTATGATGATGATATAGTTCCTTCACTTAATAGAGCAATACTATCATCTCATGACATACTTCTTATTGGTCAAATTGGACAGGCAAAGACTAAGATAGCAGAAACTATAGCAAAAAATTTACTTTCTCCAATTCCGATTGTAGAGGGATCTATTACGAATGATATTCCAACTTTAATTCCAGAAAACGAACTGGTTTCATTATTGAATGATGAGGAAATAATACGTTCCAAACCAGAATTTTATGTTTCTACCGAAACTGAGGACAAGATTAGGAATAATAGACTTGAGACTAAGATT
>DATADQ010000199.1:0-3424 GCA_036258455.1 Nitrososphaeraceae archaeon
ATCAGTAGCATGTTATGCAGCAGTCATGTTTAAGAACAGTAGAAAATGGGATGACGCACTAGATACTTGGGGAGTACATGGAATAGGCGGACTGGTAGGAGCTTTATTGACAGGAATGTTTGCAGAACAGAGATTTACTCCTTGGGGAGATAACGGACTCGTATTTGGCAATCCGCCTCAATTGTTAGAAAATGCTGTTGGTGCATTTGCGTCTCTAGCATGGGCGATGGGTATAACCGCAATACTCATCAAAATAATGGACAAAGTATGGCCTGGTGGCATAAGAGTTACTCCAAAGGAAGAAGAAATTGGACTAGACTTAAGCCAACACGGAGAACGAGCTTACGTAAGCGAGTAAGAACCTATTTTTTTCTTTTTTTCTTTTTTAATTTTTTATTTCTTTTGAATATCTAAAGCATTAATTCCTTATTTGTATGCTTAAATATTTTCAGATATTAGGACTAACATGGCAGATAAATTTACAATCGTTAGGTTAAGCGCAGGAAATGAAAAATTTGAAATTCTGGTGAAACCTGATCCTGCCCTAGAATATAAACTTGGTAAAAAAATTGACATTTCTAATATTATGATTTCAGACGAAATTTATTCAGATGCTAACAAGGGCACAAGGAGCTCGACTGAGAAGTTAATGAAGCATTTTAAGACAACAGATCAAGTAGAAGTGGCAAAGCAGATTATGGCTAAAGGCGATCTAAACTTGAATACGGATCAGCGCAGAAAGATGATTGAAGAAAAGAAAAAACAAATTGTTCAATATATCAATAAAAATTTTGTGGATCCTAAAACCCATATGCCACACCCAATCTCAAGGATTAACGCTGTCCTTGATGAAGCGCGGGTGGCAATTGATCCTTTTAAGCGATTAGATGATCAAATTAAGAATATCATCGATCCATTGAGAAAAATATTGCCTCTAAAGTCGGAAATACTGGAGTTGACCGTAACTGTCCCTCCTCAATTCTCAGGACAATCATTCAGTGTATTCAAAAGTATTGGTGAGATAAAATCAGAACAATGGCTCTCGGACGGATCATTACAAGTAGTTCTCAGTATTAATGCTGGAATGAAGAGCTCCTTTCTAGATCGAATTGGAAATGCTACCAAAGGTTCAGCCCAGGTCACTGAAAAATAAGCACAATTCATATTGTTGCCCACACTTAAAATATAAGTCTGTTCTAACTTTCCCAAAAAGGAAGAATTATGAATAGACTATTTTTGAATTCTTGTTTTGGAGGATTACTCTATGCAAGAAATTAAAAGAAAATACGTTATTCCTGGTGATATCGTAGCTGAAGGTAATTTGAAACCTTTGGCCAATGTATTTAGGAATGGAAATTCAATTGTAGCAACCCGAATTGGTATTACCGAGTCAAACAAAGAAGGGGCCAAAGTAATTCCATTGTCCGGAATTTATTTCCCAAGAGCAAATGATATTGTAATAGGTAAAATATTGGATCATTCGTCTCTTTCCTGGTCTGTGGACATCAATTCATGTTTTTCTGCACATTTACCCGCACAAGACGTATTTGGAAGAGATTTTTCACCGGCTCATGATGACATGGGTAGTCAACTATCAAGCGGGGATGTTATTGTTGCAAGAATTGCGATTTTTGATAGGACAAGGGATCCAATCCTTACTATTCAGGATAAGGACTTGGGCAAGATACCTACAGGTGAATTGATAAAAATATCTCCAACTCGTGTTCCAAGACTAATAGGAAAAAGAGGTTCCATGATCCAAACAATTGAACAGGCAAGTTCCACAAGGATAACAATAGGTCAGAATGGAATAATTGTGGTATCAGGAAAAGACAAGGAAGGAATCACCCTAGCAATCAATGCAATTCATATAGTAGAAGTAGAAGCACATACTTCAAACCTTACGCAGAGAATCAAGCAATTATTGAATGTGCCAGAATCGGAGATTGAAAATTCCGATAGTCAAGCGAATCATGAAATGAATGAAACAGCGACGAATGATGATAAGATTATTTCGAACAAAATGGATAAAGAAACGGGAATGATGAATTCAAATGGTACAAAATAGAAGCCTTATAGACGAAAGCGGAAAAAGAAGCGATGGCAGGATAATAGATGAATTAAGAGAGGTAAAGATTAATGTGGGAATTATAAAGAATGCGGATGGTTCCGCTCTTATAGAATTTGGTAAAAACAAGATAATTGCGGCAGTCTATGGTCCACGAGAAGTTCATCCGAAACATATGGCACAATCTGACCGATGTGTCGTAAGATGCAGATACCACATGTCTCCGTTTTCAACAGACACTCGCAAAAGCCCCGCACCATCTAGAAGAGAGACGGAAATATCGAAGGTTATTCGAGAGTCCTTGGAACCCGCGCTGATGCTCGAGGATTATCCCCGTGCTGCAATTGATATCTTTATCGAAGTATTGCAAGCAGATGGGGGTTCACGATGCGCAGGAATTACGGCTGCTTCCGTAGCACTCGCAGACGCAGGAATAAATATGCGTGATATGGTTTCAGCATGTGCAGCAGGAAAGGTGGATGACAAAATAGTGATTGATATTAATGACATTGAAGACAAAGAAGGAGGGGCTGACATGCCGGTCGCGTATATGCCAAATCTTAAGAAAATAACACTTCTTCAACTTGATGGAGAATTGAATCCAAATGAATTCAATAATTGTTTAGAAGAAGCTATACGCGGTTGTTTAAAAGTGTATGAAATACAACGTTCCTCTTTAATAGAAAAGTACTTTGGCGATGAAAAGGGATTGAAAGAATAATGAGTCTATCAAAGAAATCCACAGTAATTGTCGAAAATCTTCGCAAAAAACAGATGAGAGAATCAATTTCAGCAGGCAAAAGACTAGATGAAAGAAGTTTGGATAAAATAAGACCAATTGAAATTGAAATAGATGTCATAAAAAAGGCAAGTGGATCGGCCTGGGTAAAGTTGGGTAAGACAGAAGTTGTTGCCGGAGTAAAAGTGGAAACTGGCGAACCTTTTGAAGGACTGGAAACCAGTGGAGCTTTAATAATTACAGCTGAAGTACTCCCAATTGCCTCTCCTCATATAGAACCAGGGCCACCTGATGAAGAAACGATTGAACTTGCTAGGGTTGTTGATAGGGGAGTAAGAGAGTCGGAAATGTTAGATTTAAGCAAATTGGTTTTGGTTCCGGGAAAAATTGTGTACACCATTTTTGTGGATTGTAGCATCATTAACGTAGATGGTAACCTTTTCGATGCGACTTCTTATGCCGTAGTAGCTGCATTAGCAAGCTGTAAACTACCTGTTTTTGAAATTAAAGATGACAAAGTAGTAGAAACAGGAAGAACTCAAGAGCCTCCCATATCTACCATCCCTGTATCTGTTACTACAGTTAAAATTGGCGATTATCTGCTTTTGGACCCAGAT
>DATADQ010000200.1:0-12118 GCA_036258455.1 Nitrososphaeraceae archaeon
CAAGCATGTTCTTATTGCGAGTATCACTTGCGTTCAATTCAATAAGATCTATATCAAATTCACGACACAATGCATGAACAAACGATGTTTTGCCCACCCCTGGAGGCCCTACAAGTAATAAGGGTTTTGATCCATTTGACCATTTAACTAACCATTCAATTATTTTTTTACGAGGATTTTCATTGCCAACAAAATCTGATATTTTAGGGTGTATCACGACTAACACTTACCTTGTAAGGTTCCAATCACTTGGAATTTTTGATGCTTATTGACAGATTTTTTTGGAAATATGGGAATAAGTCTCTACGTTTCATTTCTTTAAACCAATATTGATTATAATGACTTGCTGTCAGGAACAAAAATTTCAAGAAGGGTTTTATTGCCAGCTCATCTGGTAACATATCCAAGGCAATTTTAGCCTCATGCAGATATATTTCACTCTTGTCTAATGTAAATTCAAATGCTCTTTCAACATTTTTTGTAACTATGGAATAATATAGCGGCCATGATGGAATTTTTATTCCCCCGTTTACTATTGCATCCTCCATTTCATTACCGCATCCAACACATTCAGCTGCCTTAGCCATGCCCAAATGGAATATATCATTTAGCGGACTGAGGTTAAACGCCATGTTTCTCCCAGCCGTTCCCATGACAGCCCTATATTTCTTGTAGCAACCAATCATATTCTCATCACTTATAGATTCTGGTTTTAGCTTTAACCTGGCATCAATATACTGCCCAATCCTTGCGTCTTTGAATCCATCTTCAAATGCCTTCAACACTGCATCCCCTCCAACAGAGATTTTTTGTCGTGCTATTTCTAGGATATAGGGATTCATTAGTTTGTAATCGTCAAGAAATTCGATATCTTCATCAGCATCCATTATCCTATCCATTGGTTCACTTAGATCTATGGCAATTACATGACCATCAACTATAGAATTCCTTATCTCTTTTGAAACAGGCTCTTTATAGAAATCAGAGGCACTATCCATAAGAGCGTGTAGGACTGGAAAGGTCATCTTTACAAAATTAGAATTCAGTATCCTTTGTACCCTGTCAGCCAAAATGTCAGGTTTTGAGAGTCTTTCGCGTACGGATTCAATCTTTGAGTCATCTAATGACAATTCGTCTGCTTCTATCTCATCAACAAATTTTTTCATTGTAGCTTTTGGGTTTGGATCGGAAATCAGTTTCTCATGCAAAGACAGTAGAAATCTTTTTGTAAATTCCAAAAATTCCTTTTCAGACTGAACCTTATACTTATGATATTGTTTGTACCCTTTTTCTTGTAAAAGTACCTGCTTTATTATCTTCTTTCCGGACCTAGTTCTTAACAATGAAACCTTTGAAAAAATTTTAATTTCTTTGGCACTCATTTACAATTCTTTCAGAATATTCCGTCGTTATTTAACTTTCAGCCTAAAGACCTTTTCGTAGAAATCTAAAGATAAAAAAATAGATAGCAAACTCTGCTAGAAAACCCAGCTACCTTGATGACATGGCAATTCTTTCTTGTTCATTCTTTTTCTTTACAGAATGACTTTCCATGGAATTATTTGAAGCTAAAATGATCTCCTTTGCAAGCGACTCTTCAATAGTCTTTGGATTTGAATAAGTAGATTCTCTTACACCTTCTGCGATAAACCTGAGTGCCAAATCAATACGTCTTAATGGTGCCACATCAACGGAGACATGGTAGACAACACCACCATAGACAATTCTTGTTGTGTCCTCGTTAGGCGCTGCGTTCTCGATTGCCCTGATTAGTAATTCTACAGGATTCTTACCAGTTTCCTGATATATTAAATCAAGCGCTGTCTTGACAGTTTTTATCATTCTGCCTTTTTTGCCTCCCATTCGTCCAGTATTTTTTGCATATTTCTTGCCAAAGTGCATTAGTTTGTTTACCAACCTTTCAATTATATGGACTTCAGCCTTCTTGAGCCTCTGATGTTCGTGCCTTCCAAAGCTAATGGGGATTATTGCAGGATCTAGTGCAATGACATTTTTTAATCCTGAATCCTGGATTTCAATATCGTCCGTCTTCCATTTGTTAAATAATAGCAAGAGATTCCCTTTGGTAACCATTTAAATCATCTCCTTGGTTTTTCTTTTCTTCCGTATACTAATTCTATAAGTGATACTCCGTTTACCTTGAACACCTGCCATCTAACTCCAGGTATATCTCCCATTGCACCACCCATTGAACCCCCGATTCCTTCTAGCAACACCTCGTCATGCTCGTCTATATAATTCAGAGCACCGTCCCTAGGAAGGAATGCAGTAATAGATTTTCCGTTCTTGATTAATTGCACTCGAACACATTTTCTCACAGCCGAGTTAGGCTGTTTTGATTCAATTCCAACTTTTTCAAGAACAATTGCTCTGGCCTGTGGAGACCCTTCTAACGGATTTGCTTTCTTATCGAGCATTAACATACGTCTCTTATAGTACTTGTTTGACCATCTCATCCTCTTTCTCTTTGATTTTAAGACTCTGCCAGAAAAAAGCCCTAAAGGTGATTTCGCCATTTAATTTCTAACCTCAATTATATTTATCATGATCCTCACTTACTATCATAACATTTGAAATCTGAAAATATCTTTTTGCCAAAATTCTTGCCTTCTCTGCATTACGTCCTTCTTTACCCACTACTATGCCTTTCTTTTTTGAATCTACGACCACGACGGCTTGTCTTGAACCGTCAAATCTATTATTTATCTTTATCTCATTTATCATATCAGAATTGAGAACATTTCCCAGAAAGGCGGATGGATCTTCCGAATATTCAACTAATTCAACTTTCTTCGTTATGATTCCCTGTAGCTGCCTTATTGTTGCACCGCCTTTTCCAATGGCCAAACCCATCTGTCCTTTATTCACAATGAAGATTACTCTATCCATTTTTTCATCCACAACACAGTCCCGTGCTACAGCTCCGGTTATATTCTGAAATAATGACATTAACCTTAATTCTCCAGAAGTTAGTTTGATTTTTTCAGTCATTTTGGTCCGTAACCACTAATATTAAATTGTTTGATAGTTTTGAGAATTGATTGGGCATTTTGCAGTCATCTTTTTAAATCTTGATCATATGAAAAATTTCTTCAAGATAAGGGCAGGTCTCCATTCATATCACTTGATCCCAAATTCTTTTAATAACTCTTGAATTTCATTATCTTTGCCAATCTTGAGAGACAATGAACTTATTCTAAATGGCTTATTGCATAATCTGCCTAGTTGAACAGAATTACCATCGTATAGTAACGTTGGAACCTGTGCAGACTTTGCATCTTCCAAGATTTTTGATTTATTTCTTGCAATCAATGAGTTTGAAAGAATTATAAGTTTTGAACCTTTTATTGAACCCATTACTTGCTTGGTTCCTATTTTGCATTTATTAGTACTAATTCCTTCTTTAATTGTTTTTTCGAGATTTTTCATTTTCATCCTTCACACTCATGTAAAGATCTACCATACCAGTACCAATAGGTACAGTAGCGCCCACTATAACGTTTTCTGTTACGCCTTTAAGGGACTCAACCTGTCCTTCCAGGGATGCTCTTGCAATAGTGGGTACAGTAATTTCAAAGGCAGCTCTTGCCAGTACTGAAGTTTTGGTACCTGCAATTCCATGTCTTCCTATTTGTTGCAAGTGTCCCTTTGAAGTCATAAGGTCAGCAACTAACATAATATGTCTCATATCAACTTCTAATCCTTGTTCCTCAAGCGTATTGGTTATTTCTTTAACCAGTGCATTTCTAGCAGCTTCTATTCCGAGAGTCTGCCAAACTTCATAAACATTATTTGTCGTAATTCTTGAAGTGTCGATGCCGTCTATTGCAATTATCTTGGACAAATTAGAACCTGCAGTTTGAATAACCCATTCTTCATTTTGCTTTACTATTGTTACTCGTTCTATATCTTGAACACCTTTAACTCTTGCATTCAATAGTTTGTTCTTCATTGTCAGTAATGTCTGTGCATCAGGTTCTCCTGCAATAGAAATTTTTATAATTTTCTTGGCTTCTTGTAAAGTGACATCGTATTTTTTCTTGGGCCCTTTTAGTACCTCCATGATATCTTCTATCGAACATCCACGTTCGGATAGTTTTGATTCAGAAATATGGAATGTCAATATTCCAGAATAGTCGGTCTCGGTTCTTTCAATTAAATCGGCAACCTTTGTAAAAATTATTTCTCTTGCAACATTAAGAGCTTTCTCCCTTGAGATCCTATGTTCTTCGTCCAAATATACATCCATCGTCGGTGTAACAGGCTTTTTTCTTGCATCGACAAGTTCTATTAACCTTGGGAGTCCTAAGGTAACATTTCTTTCCTTAACTCCTGCAAAATGGAATGTCCTGAGTGTCATCTGAGTTCCTGGTTCACCAATAGATTGGGCAGTCACAACTCCTACTGCCTCACCCGGTTCAACCATTGCTTTGTTGATTAGATCAAGTGTTTTCCTTACTACTTTGTTAACACCCTCTCTGCTTATTTTGTTCTGGCTAAGTGATAGTAACAGCTTTTCTATAAGTCTTGGATTTAGAGTCTTTGCATGTTTATTGGCAATTTCCGAAATTTCTTTTTCAGTAGCTTTTTTGCCTTCATCAACGAGTAATTCACCTTCTATCAATCTAGAGATGTTAACAGCTTCACCATGATCACTTTTTGCAGGATCTATCCCGTCTTCTCCATAAACAAACTGTATGATATTACCATGTGGATCTCTGACAGTTTGATCGTATTCTATCTTCAAGTGTTCAAGTGCGTTGATTAATCTTCTTTGCATGTACCCAGACTGTTGCGTCCTTACCGCAGTATCAACGAGTCCCTCTCTGCCACCCATTGCATGAAAGAAAAACTCTAGTGGGCTTAGACCATCCCTGTAGTTAGATTTTACAAAACCTTTTGAATCAGGATTAGCATCGTTGGGTTTGAAATGTGGAAGTGATCTATCTCTATATCCTTTGGTGATCCTCCTACCTCTAATTGATTGCTGTCCTAGGGCAGCTGTCATCTGTCCAATATTTAGCGTTGATCCCCTTGCTCCGGTGGATGCCATAATGACACCAGAATTGTCATCGGGAAATGCACGGTCCGCAGTCTTACCTGCTCTATCACGAGCTCTTGAAAGTTCATTTACAACATAGAGCTCTAATGCTTCTTCAGGCGATAAACCTCTCGTTAATGGTAACGTTTCCTCATCGTGTTGTTTTATTAATTCGTATACCTTTTCATATGCTTTGAGTATAACATTACTAATTTCAGTCCTGGTTTGATCTGACAACCAAAGGTCAGAGTAGCCATACGAAAAGCCATTTTGTGTGAGATACGTTTTCAGTACAATAAGTATTGAATCCAAGAATCGTTTAGCTGCTTGGTTTCCATAGTCTTTAGCTATTCTGTGTAAAACGCTATCTGGTTCTTCTGCACCAATCGAGGCTTTGTCAATAACCCCACTTATCAACTCACCGTTCCTTATGACAACATCTTTTCCTTCACCCTTTGATGCTTTGTTCCATTTTGAAGTGATTACAAAATTAAAGTCCTTTGGCAGAAAGAGTGAAAAAAGCTGTTTTCCGGTGTAGATTTTTCTGCCATTTTCATGATGTTTTGGCTCAGGAAGTGGTCCTGAATATCCTCCTAGCAATGCCAGATTAGTAAATTCTTCTTCTTTCAAAAATGTCTTGTCTTGTGTTAAGATGAAAGCACCCGTTATGAAATCCCTTATCGCTCCAATTATTGGTCCGCCGTACCTTGGAGAAATTAGTTGATCTTGAACTCTCATGAGGAGCGCAGCTTCTGCACGAGCCTCTTCACTTTGCGGAACGTGAAGGTTCATTTCATCTCCATCAAAATCTGCGTTGTAAGGCGGACAGACTGCAGGATGTAATCTAAATGTTCTATATGGGAGTACCTTTACATAATGCGCCATAATGGACATCCTGTGAAGAGAAGGTTGTCTGTTAAAGATTACTGCATCGCCATCACGTAAATGTCTCTCTACAACATATCCAGGACTTATTGAATCCGCCAGTACATTTCTATCAGTAACGTAATCAAGTCGTATTTTTACCCCATCAGTTCTTATGATGTAATTAGCTCCAGGATATTCATTGGGCCCATTAATTATCATTTTCTTTAATTCATCAATGTTCCAATCGCTAACCGTTTCGGGTATGGTTAGTTTTTTTGCCACATCAACTGGAACACCAACATCAGATATGGTCAAATTGGGATCGGGAGATATTACAGTTCTGCTGGAAAAATCTACTCTCTTCCCAGATAACGATCCTCTGAATCGACCTTCTTTTCCTTTTAGTCTTTGTGTTAATGTCTTTAGCGGCCTGCCGGATCTATGATGCGCTTGGGGAATTCCAGAAACTTCATTGTCAAAGTAAGTTGTTACATGATACTGAAGAAGATCAACCAGATCCTGGACTATAAGAGGCGGTGTTCCTGCTTCCTTGCTTTCCTTTAGTCTTTGATTAACCCGAATAATATCAACTAATTTGTGGGTAAGATCGTCTTCTGATCTTATACCAGTTTCCAGGATAATTGATGGTCTAACAGTAACCGGAGGAACCGGTAAAACCTGGAGGACAAACCATTCCGGTCTTGCCGTCTCTGGATTATATCCTAGCAGAACGAGATCTTCATTTGGAATATTCATCAGTCGCTCTCTGATTGTAATAGGAAGAAGCCTGTTTTCCCCTATTTCCGTTTTTTCAACAAATATCGTAGGTTTTGTAAACACTAGGTCATATTGTTCCTTTTGGCAATGTGGACATATCTTTACTTTTTTAGCTTTTTCTATAATTTCCTCTTTAATATTGTCAAGGGTTATTACCGCATATGCGGCCTTTGTATCTCGAAGCTCCTTGTATTTGGCCAGATCTTCATTTGAAAGCTTTATCCTGCTGCACGACCTACATGAAACAAGTAACAATTTATGTATATCATCTACGAAAGCAATGTGAAGTACAGCTTCAGCCAACTCGATATGCCCAAAATGCCCAGGGCAATTAGCCGATGTGTTTCCACATGTTCCGCATTTCTGTCCAGGTTCCAGCGTCCCAAGTCTATTGTCCATGAGACCTCCTTGAACAGACATTCCGTCCTCGTCATATGTCTCAGGAGCAGTTATTTCAACCACACTGAATTTTCGTATTTCAACGGGGGAAAGTACACTAAATCTAATACCTCCTAAAATTTTTAGGGTATCTTCAACTTGCATAATTTTTACACCTTCTCCTTTGGAATCAATCTTGGAGCAACATTAAGGCTGATCATTTCTTGTAACAAGAGTTTAAATGCATAAGCAATAGCAACTGTTGAAATTCTGGCCCTGTCACCATCCACCCTGCAAACATATCTCCTTTGTTTAATATCGTAATAGGCGAGCAATCCACATCGTTCGCATATATTTACCTCGGCCTTGTCAGACTCTTCTAAAAGCCTATCTTTTAGCATCATAGAAGCACCATAGGCAATCAAACAGTCTCGTTCCATCTCACCAAATCTAAGACCGCCACCTCTGGCTCGGCCTTCTGTTGGTTGTTTTGTAAGCATCTGAACCTGTCCCCTTGCTCTACTGTGGATCTTATCGGCAACCATATGGTGAAGCTTTTGATAATAGACTACACCAATGTAAACTTCAGCATTGAATTTTTTGCCCGTACGTCCATCATACATGACTTCTTTGCCTGTCGACTTGAAGCCATATTTTTCCAATATTTCTTTAAGATCATTAACTTTTTCTCCTACAAAGGCTGAACCGTCAACAACTTTTCCTCGAAGGGCAGAAGATTTACCTGCAATTGATTCCATGAACTGACCAACAGTCATCCTAGATGGAAATGCGTGCGGATTTATCATAACATCTGGAACTATCCCGTCTTCTGTATAAGGAAGGTCTTCCTGTGGCACCAGCATGCCAATTACACCTTTTTGTCCATGTCTTGAAGCAAATTTATCGCCAATTTCTGGTATTCTCATATCTCTGACTCTAATCTTGTACATCTTTCCGCCATCTACAGATTGAGTCATTACAACTGAATCAACTACTCCATTTTCCGAAGGTCTCACACCTATGGATGTATCCCTTCTGTACGGACCCTTTACTTCAAACTCCTTGTACTCTTCCATGAATCTTGGCGGAGAAGTTCTACCAATAAGTATGTCTCCTCCATTTACTATTGATTCATGCATTATTGCCCCGTCATCTTCAAGTAACCTGTATGATTTTTCACCTCGATATCCTCTAATATTCGCATCAGAGGAGGGAATCTCAAACTTGTCTTTCATTCCTCCTGGGTATTGTTTTGCTTCTGCCTCATACACTCTGTAAAAGAAAGTTCTACCAAGACCTCTATCAATTGATGATTTATTGAAAACTACTGCATCTTCTATGTTATATCCTTCGAATGGTAATACTGCGACAATACAATTTTGTCCGGTAGGACGTTCCTCCAATCCAAGAAGGTTTATCGCTTTAGTTGTAACTACGGGTATTTGGGGATACAACATGAAGTGCTGTCTTACATAGGTACTTGCATTCATCAGTGGTGTTGAAAAACCCAAACTCTGTTTTGCCATAGCGCTTTCATAGGTATTTCTTGGAGACTGATTGTGTTCTGGATATGGAATTATAGAAGCACCAACTCCCAATATTGATGGAGGATAGATTTCAAGGTGAGTGTGACTTGGTTGGAGACTAGCAAAGTCCATTCCCACATAACAGTTTTCCTCCTCATTTGCATCGATGAGCTCAATCATACCCATCCATAGTAAGTCAGACCAGGATTTCATATTCCTCTTTATCAAGTCAAGAACTTCCAAAGTTATAACTGGCTTGCCTTCCTTTACAATTGCAAGTGGCCTGAGTATTCTTCCCGAATTACAACTTACATATAGACGCTTTGTTGCATTTTCATTTTCATTTGAATAATAATAAATTCCAACATGTGCATGTATTTTTCCTGACCTTCGCAAACTTCTTAGCGTATCCACCAGATGTTGGCCATTATCGTAATATCCTATTAGACGTCCGTCAACAAATATTCTGGTACCATTTCTTCGTAATGTATCAGAAGCCTCTTCAACAGGATGAGCTCCTAGTTCATATAATTTTTCAATTATTTCTGAAACAGAGACACTTACTGAGATTATAGAAGATAACGCAATATTCTTTACCAAACCGCAGTTTGATCCCTCAGGAGTCTCAGCCGGGCAAATTCTACCAAAGTGAGTAGAGTGAAGATCTCTTGCTTCAAAGTTAGGTTGACTTCTGCTTAAAGGTGATTGAATTCTGCGAAGATGGCTGATAGTGGATATATAATTTGTTCTATCCAGTAGTTGGGTAACACCAACTCTTCCCCTTCCCCAATTTCCAGTTGCAATTGCATTATTTAACTTATCAGAGATTATACCAGGTCTTACTGCTGCTGCAACTGCATTTATTCCTCTCTTTTGGCCGGATCTTTCTAGTTGATATTTCATATCTCTAACAAGATTTCTAAAGGCGGTCCTGAAAAGATCCGCTAGCATCTGACCCGCAAATTTAATAACTTTATTACCATAATGATCTTTGTCATCTGAGGTCACCAAATTAAGCCTCAACTCAATGAGCTTGCATGTTGCTTCACCCAGAAACAGAGCCTTTTCGTTTCTATTTTCAGGATTCTTTCCAAGGTGTGGCAGCAATCCCCAATCAAGTAAAGTTTCTGCTCTCTTTATCTGAAATTCCTCCAACATTCCTGGAGCAATTCTCTTGCTTATGTAGACAATTGCGTCTCTACTTGTTACAATTTCGCCTGCTTTCTCAAATGACGGTTCTAATTCATCTTGTATTATTGAATTTAGAGAAATCCCATCTGCAATATCCTTATCAGATTCAAGTCCCAATGCCCTAATTAACGTAATAAGCGGTATATCTACAGGAGATCCCGGAATCTTTGCAACTATTGATCCATCTGGTCTCATTATTAGTTCGAGTTTTGCACGATACCCAACTATCGAGGAATACACTTTAGCCTTGTAAACCAGATTGCCAGTTGTTTCTTCTGTATCGACAATTATCTTGTTATAAGACAAGTCTTCCAATCCAATAATTACTCGTTCAGAGCCATTAATCACAAAATAACCACCAGGATCTTTTGGATCTTCCCCAAGTTCGACAAGTTTAGTATCAGGAAGATTATGTAATACACAGGCGTTTGACTTTACCATAACTGGAATATCTCCAATATGGATAAATCTAGATTCTAGAATTTTTTCATCTTCAACAATACTACATTCAAGCATTATGGGCGATCCGTAAGTTAGATTACGCAGCCTGGCCTCGACAGGAGCGACATGGGTTACTGAACCGTCTAACTCCATAATTCTTGGTTGTTGTAATTTTATCTTACCCAGCCTTATCTTATATGGATATTCAGCTGTTTCAATCTCTATCTCACCAACTTCATCAATAATACTCTGTAGACCACGTTCAATAAATTCGCCATAGGAATTGAGATGCTGTCTGGCAACGCCCTCTTTTTGTAAAATATTGTGGATTATTGGCCACATATCAAGTGTATTTTGTGACATGGCTCAGTCCTCCACTACATATCTGTAATAAACACTTTCCCCGGCGGTAAATGACGTTCTTGTTATTTTTATAATATCCCCAGGCCTCACATCTAGATCCTCTAATCCCTTGTCGTTAATTAATATGTATGGGAGCTGGCTTGGTTTTGTATTATATTTCTTTAAAACTTGTTCGGCTTCCTTTTTAGATAGAATTTCGTGTCTAGGCTGATATACGTGATTCGTAATTTTAATATCTTTTTTCTCAGAAGACAAAACTTGAGATTCTTATTTCCAAATCTAATATCCGTAATAAATAGATTCTCAGATTTTGTCGACTTTTGATTAATTTAAATCAATATCATAATAACATTTAGAAATCTTGACCTTGTTTTCTACATTCTGACAAGCCGCTTCTTTGACGTGAAAGAGGCCCTTATATACATAGCCTTATCTGAAATATTCAGATATAGAACTAAACATTGTTTATCAAAGTTTCGAGTTTTTAATGATTTTTAGTCGCATCTGGCGTCACTGCAGGTTATTTGATCTTATCGAGACAGTAGTTGCAATGCCATACATTTAGGTTATTAATTATCGATGTTCAAAGGATACAGCCCCTAACTTTTGATTGCCAGATGCATTTGTCACTAACCAATTTTTTGAAAATCTATCTATGGAGTATCATTATAGATATATGATGTAGAAAATATTTGATCAGAAAAATAAAACAGACACGACGGTTTACCATGCTATGAGACTAACAGAATTTTGCCTTGCCATTTAACATTGATAGATCTAGGACTCTCTAGATTTTTCTACTTCTATTCTGCATCTAGTAACTATGCCTGCAATAACTCCTAATGCAGCCAGCCATGGTGCCATAGTAATCATTGCAACCGCTCCTGCTGTACCCCATGTGACAGGAATGGACAAGAGGAGTTTTCCTTTTTCGTCCTTTATAATGATCCGCTTAACTCTGGCATCCTGGAAAATCTCTTTGACTTTTGCGAGCAAGCCACCCCCAGATACATGATAGACATCCTTTTTAAGCCCTACTTGCGTTCCGCAATTTGGGCAGAATCTAGCATCTTGTGGAAGTTCTGTTTTGCATTCTCCACATTTTAACATCAGGATCTTGATTATATCACTCCTTCATCTCTTTAAATCTTTAGAAATGATACTCATTCATAAACGTCTTTAGGCAAGGAAATTACCATAGAATCTAAGGCAGAATCAAGCATATCGAAATGGCAAATTGCATTCTGGCATGTTCCTTACGACACAATCAAATTTTCTAGAACTAATCGTCACTTGTATAATTTGGTCATGAAAATTTGAAATATAAACAGCATCATATGACTCATATTGTGGATAATGGAAAAGACGAAGAGGATACCAGGAATATCAATGAAAAATTGAATAATAGTGGTGTTCAAAAAAAGGAAAGGTCTCTTTTTAAAACACTGACAATAATGATTATCGTAGTAGCTGTAGTTGTAATTGCAAGTAGCTTGATTGAACAATTTATTGA
>DATADQ010000201.1:0-3642 GCA_036258455.1 Nitrososphaeraceae archaeon
AGTTTTGGTATCGTAAACATTCTATCATCATTCGTGATTCCCCGGAAGTGTCTTTGGAAGAACCTATCAAAAAGCACTGATGGAATGCCATCTAGTTCAAAAAAATACATAGTGAATTGATTCGTTGTTTGAGCCTTAACATACTGTTCAGTTAAATTATAGTTCATCAACAGGGTCTTCCATATCTTACCATTAAAAATCAACAATTTAGGTTTGAATTGCTTAATAAATTTAATGTTACTATTATGACGATTCTGCAGATAGTTGAGTTGCTGCTCTTTGAGTATGGTGGGAAACACTATACCTTCTGAGTGGTATGGTACTAGTTCTAAATTGCAGAGATATTGATCAAATAATGCCCATTTCCTTTTTTTGGGATAGTTGGTTCCTGTCAGTCCAGAAATGAGATACCATAAAGCAGTATAATATGGTGATTCAAATTTATTGTGTGAAAAGTATTGAAAAAAATTAAGGTAGAGATTTTGATAGTGTTGCCACGATTTACTTGCTTCGTTTTCTTCTATAGGACTATTCTTTGAGGAATAACCTGGATTTACTCCGAAGAAGACAAGAGGAGCGGTTTCAAATTTTCCAATTACATATACAGCGCAATAGTCAGTTTTAAGTCTGTTTTTTTTTGTTAAACCAAGCATATCTGATATTGAATCTACCTTTTTTTCATACCCCGCCGGATTTTGTGCATATAGTTGATAGTCGTCCTGAATTTCCTGTATGAGCTCGACCAATTCATTGTAACTCTGGGTAGGATTCAAATAAGTTTATTCATTAAATTTTTCCCAAAATAACTGCGACCAAAATGATGCTTAGCATCACTATAGTCATAGCGAGGATTAAACGCCTTATCACAATAAGATTCAATTTGTGTTCCCTTTTTATTCTACCTTACAGTTAATACCGGACAATTGGCTAGCCTTACAACATCTGAAGTAACACTGCCTAGTACCAAACTCTTAAATTTGGATCTCCCTCTGGGTCCAACAACAATTAAATCAATATGTTTATCCTTCGCGTAGTGTGCTATGGCATCGGCGATTTTAATCGAGGCGATAATTTCGGTTTTCACTTTTATGAAATTCTCTTTATCGTTGTATTTGTGTATTTTTTCCGTTATATTAGTAAGATATGCCTGCGCTTGTTTCTTAAAATCGATTACATGACCTGGAACAGTCCCAGTGTCTACATAGGATTGTGTTCGCACGACGTAAAGAACAACTAGAAACGCGTTATAATCTTTGGCAATTCTAGTTGCATAATAGACTGCTTTATCTGCTGATTTACTAGATTCATGTATGGCCACAAGAATTTTGGAAAATGTTTTCTTTCTGGCAACTTTATCCATTATCATTATCTGCTTTATTTTTGTCCATAGTTCCTAAAAAGTGATCCTCAGTTTATACCGCTTAGATATGAGTTTAATTTTTTTAGAATATCTTTTTCCTTGAGCTAAATACATGTATGCGTCTTACAATTAAATTAATGGCTAAATAAGAGAAACATGAGGCTATAATAGATGCTATTGTTGCAGCTTGTACTGGCGGATATTCTATTCTCAACAATTCAAGTAGAATGAAGAACCTTGATACATTGTTGATAATATCAAATATAGAATCAGCAAATATCATCTTTGTTACTATTCGTTTTAAAATACCAATATTCAATTTGTCAGTAAGCTTTTTTGTATATTTCTCCTTATTATCAAGATGAAAAAGAATAACAAAAATTACTTTAGAGCAGATGAATCCGGTTATTACAGTTAATGTAGAAGTTGCAAACTCATCAATGGAATATTTCGTGCATAAATATGCAACGATAAGACTAACAATAAAACCAACTGAACCTGAAAGTAGTAGATTCTTGTTGAGAGATATGGTGCTGGTATACTTCGTGTAAAATTTTGTAAGGTAATTAGTCACTATACCACCAGGTTCTCCTTTCATTAATAGACAATACAACGAACAATCATTTATGACTACTCATATGAAATGACTTATTTTGAAGAATTTTGTTATTAATGGATGTCAATCTTGCCTAAGATAGTTCATTTTTAGTTAATTCCCCTTCCAAGACAAGTGTCACAATACTTTTCCACAAGCGTGGCACCTTCGATGTTATAACTTGCTATTTGAGTTGCTATATCACCACACACAGAACAGTAACCGCCTGCTTTTTCAACCATAAATCTTTTTTTTATATCCCGGGATGTTCTAGGGTCTGAAAGTAGGTTTCGAAAATCTATGAGTTGCTCTTTAGATATATTTACAGGTCGCAATATTGGGGTTGGTCTATGTTTATTACTATGAGGATTATTTCCGTTAAAAAACTTATGCATGTATATGATCCACACTAATCGTATATCTATCTATGTGTTTGTTTTGTCTCAAAGACATTTATTTGGGCCAAATACAGTTTTTCTAATATTTGGAAACAAAAAATTATTCTGTATTTTTAAACCACTGCCAGACAATAGTTTTGAATCTATCTTTTCCATCACACCATTCTCTAATTAAATCTCCTCACCGTCTTCTATATGTATGTAGACGTCGTAGATCTTTGTATCTGAAGTGCTATTAAGAAATTAAAGAATCCATTGCATGTAACAGTTGAAGGGCAATGCTAGGTGATGATTTAATTTTTCCAAACCTACAAAGAATGAAATTTGTGCTCATAATATGGTGTGGGGCTGGAAGGGATACCCATTGTTTACAGTATGAATCCACAGATCGGTAATAGTATCCCGTTATATGAGCTAATTTTGATGGGCCGGAAGGGATTGAATTTGTTTACAATGTGAGTCATTATTAGAGATTGTAATTTTCAATTATTATTTACCTTTCACGCAGATGAAATAACATTTTTACTTACTCCTATTCACTTTTCAACGATTTCTAATTTTATTTTACTAGTCACTATAGAGGTTGCCACTGAAATTTCCGTCTGAATATAATTTCGATTAATGTTATAAATAAATCTCTTCATCTTAAAGTGAGAACTGTCGTTATTTTTTCCGGTTATGATCAAAACCTTCTTTAACGTAAATACCACATCATTGTTAATGTCAGAAGGTTATTACGATACAGGCTCTATTGACGGTTTTCTACAAGAATTGGATAGAGAGAAAGCCAAGGTGGTCATCGCGAAAGAATTTAGGAAATTTAGGAAACCTACAACAGTCATAAAAGGCCTTGAGAGTATGACTGATGTTGCTTCAATCACTAAAGAATTGAAAATCAAACTTGGAGCTGGTGGTACTTATAAAAATGGATTAGTCATATTGCAAGGTGATCATAGAAGTGCAGCCAAGGACTTTCTCATTACAAAGGGAATTAAGGAGGATCTAATAGAAGTCAGATAATGTTAAATTTTTGAATTAATACGATTCTTAACGAGCACGGCAAATATTTCCAATTCAATTTTGATGCTTGAAACAGGATATGTTAATGGACTGATGGAATAAGATTGATGTCCATAGCAAGTATAAACCATGATAGCAGAACAATAGAGTCGTATTAAGGTAAATCCCAAACCAGATTCATATCTCTGCTTGGTCCCATGTAGTAAGGGGGTTCATTTTAGTAAAGTAATCTATGATATTTTAGTTACAGCAGAGGTATCCTAGAAATG